>DATAZX010000026.1:0-20429 GCA_036271815.1 Solirubrobacteraceae bacterium | reverse complement strand
ATCGCGATGGCGTTCGGCGGCGAGCCCGACATCCTCGCGGCGCTTGCCGCCGCACGCGAGCGCGGCTGCCTGACGATCGCCTTCACGCGCTCGTCCGGGGCGGAGTGGGAGTTCGACCTCGAGGCGATCGCCGATCCGCTGATCCGCCAGGAGGTCGCCGAGACGCTCTACCACACGCTGTGGGAGCACGTCCACATCTTCCTCGACCAGCGCGGCCTGCTCGAGGGCCGCGCGGCGCGGCCCGTGCACGACTCCGGCGCATCGAGCTTCCTCTATCCGTTCCTCGGCCAGCAGGAGACCGATCTCGACGCCGTCCTCGCGGACGTCAAGCAGTCGATCCTGCTGAAGGCCGAGGAGATCGCGGCGCTGCGCACGCAGACGCTGACCGAGTTCGGCGACGGGCTCGTCGCCGCGGCGCGCGTCCTGCGCGAGCGCCTGGACGCCGGCGGACGGCTGATCGCGCTCGGCAACGGCGGCTCGGCGACCGACGCGATGGACGTCGTCGCGGACTTCCGCACCCCGATGTTCGGCGGCCCGCCGCGCCGCGCGCTCGACCTCACCGAGGACACCGGGATCATCACCGCGGTCGCCAACGACATCGGGACCGACGCGATCTTCCTGCGCCAGGTGATCGCCTACGGGCGCGAGGGCGACGTGCTGCTCGCGCTGTCGACGAGCGGCAACTCGCTGAGCATCCTCGAGGCGCTGCGCGAGGGTCGCAAGCGCGGGATGGTGACGATGGCGTTCGTCGGCTACGACGGCGGCAACGTCGCGGCGAACGGGCTCGCCGACCACGTCTTCGTGAGCCGGTCGGAGAACATCCCGCGCATCCAGGAGGCGCACGCGAGCGGCTACCACGTGCTGCGCGAGCTCGTCGAGCTGTCGCAGCCGGCCTCGTCGTAGGGCAGTGGCCGTGAGCCCGACCCGGCGCGTCCGGGCGCGCGTGGACGGCACGGTGCAGGGCGTCGGCTACCGGCCGTTCGTCTACCGGCTCGCCCACGAGCTGGGCCTGTCGGGATGGGTGCTCAACGACGAGCGCGGCGTGCTGCTGGAGGCCGAGGGCGCGGCGGAGGCGGTCACGGCGCTCGTCGATCGGCTGCGCGCGGAGGCGCCGCCGCTGGCCGACGTGCGCGGCGTCGACGCGCACGACGTGCCGCCGCTCGGCGACGACCGCTTCGCGATCGTCGCCAGCTCGCGCTCGGGTGCGGCGACGGCGCCCGTGACGCCGGACACGGCGACCTGCGCGGACTGCCTCGCCGAGCTCGCCGATCCGGCCGATCGGCGCTACCGCTATCCGTTTCTGAACTGCACGAACTGCGGGCCGCGCTTCACGATCGTCCGCGGGATCCCCTACGACCGCCCGACCACGACGATGGCGGAGTTCGTCATGTGCGCGGCGTGCGAGGCCGAGTACGAGGACCCGCTGGACCGGCGCTTCCACGCTCAGCCCAACGCGTGCCCGGTCTGCGGCCCGCGGGCGCGGCTGCTGGAGCGCGACGGGAGGCAGGTCGCGGCGGCCGCGGCCGGCGACGTGGTGCGCGCGGCCGCCGACGACCTGCTCGCGGGGCGCGTCCTCGCGATCAAGGGGCTTGGTGGCTACCACCTCGCCTGCCGTGCCGACGACGAGGCCGCGGTCGCCACGCTGCGCGCCCGCAAGCACCGCGAGGACCGCCCGTTCGCGCTGCTGGTCGCCGACCTCGCCGCCGCCCGCCGGCTCGTGACCCTGGACGACGCGGAGGCCGCGCTGCTGACCTCGCGCGAGCGGCCGATCGTGCTGGCCGCGCGCCTGCCCGGCGCGTCGGTCGCGCCGTCGGTCGCGCCGCGCGCCCCCGAGCTCGGCCTGATGTTGCCCTACACGCCGCTGCACCAGCTGCTCGCCACCGACGCCGGCGTGCCGGTCGTGCTGACGAGCGGCAACGTGTCCGACGAGCCGATCGCGTTCGAGGACGAGGACGCGCTCGCCCGGCTCGGCGCGATCGCCGATCGCTTCCTCGTCTCCGACCGGCCGATCGCGACGCGAACGGCCGACTCGGTCGCGCGGGTCGTGCGCGGGCGGCCGCTGCTGCTGCGCCGCTCGCGCGGCTTCGTCCCCGCCGTGCTCGACCTGCCGATCGCCGCGCCGGGCGGGATCCTCGGCTGCGGCGCCGAGCAGAAGGCGGCGTTCTGCCTGGCAACCGGAACGCGCGCGTGGGTCAGCCACCACATCGGCGACATCAAGAACTACGAGACGCTGCGCTCGCTGCAGGACGGCGTCGCGCACTTCGAGCGGCTGTTCGAGGTGACGCCCGAGCTCGTCGCGCACGACCTGCACCCCGACTACCTCTCGACGCGCTACGCGCTGGAGCGCGACGGCGTGCGGCTCGCCGGCGTGCAGCACCACCATGCCCACCTCGCGGCGACGCTCGCCGAGCACGGCGAGCGCGGCCCGGCGATCGGGGCGATCTTCGACGGGACCGGCTACGGGACCGACGCGACGGTGTGGGGCGGCGAGCTGCTCGCCGGCGGCCTGGAGGGCTACGAACGCGCCGGCCATCTGCGCGCCGTGCGGATGCCGGGCGGCGAGCGCGCGATCCGCCAGCCCTGGCGGATGGCGCTCGCGTGGCTCGTGGAGCTGCACGGCGAGGACGTCGCGCCGCCGCCGGCGCTGCGCGCGATCGATCCGCAGGCGTGGCGGGCCGTCGCGCGGATGGCCGCGACAGGGACGTCGGCGCCGCTGACGACGAGCATGGGCAGGCTCTTCGACGCCGTCGCGGCGCTGTGCGGCGTGCGCACGGAGGTCAGCTACGAGGGGCAGGCCGCGATCGAGCTCGAGGCGCTCGCCGATCCGCGGGAGCAGGGCGCGTACGAGCTCGCGTTCGGCCCCGCGCCCGCGGTGCCGGCGGGCCTGGGGTCCGACGGCCTGGTCCCCGGCTCCGGGTGGACGGCCGCGCCGCGGATCCTGGACCCGGGGCCGGCGATCATGGCGATCCTCGCCGACCTCGCGGCCGGGGTCGCGGTCGCGACGGTGTCCGCGCGCTTTCACGCCGGCGTCGCGAACGCCACCGCCGCGGCGTGCGCCGAGCTGGCCCGCGGGGCGGGGCTCGACACGGCCGTGCTGTCGGGCGGGGTGTTCCAGAATCGCCTGCTGCTCGAGCGCACCGCGGCCGCGCTCGAGCGCGCCGGCCTGCGCGTGCTCACGCCGGAGCGCCTGCCGCCCAACGACGGCCAGATCGCGTTCGGCCAGGTGGCCGTCGCCGCGGCGCGCGCCACCGGGAGCTGAGCCGCGGCGACCAGGCCGGCCGGCGCACGCGAGCGCTGGCGACGAGCTCCGGCCGGGCCTATGCTCTGGCGCATGGACAGCTTCGCGCTCAGCGAACGCTGGAACGGCTGGACGGACCTCGACGCGGTCGTCCGTGCCGCGCGGGCCGCCACGGCCGCCGGGCCGCTGGACCCGCCGATCTGCGAGATCGCGATCGAGTCCGACGAGGACACGACCACGATCGCCGATCTCGACGAGCTCCAGGCGCTGCTCGCGGCCGGCGAGGACCCGGTGTCGCTCGACATCGTCGTCGCGCACGTCGTCGAGGCGGACGCGAGCGTGCGGCTCGCGTTCAACGGCCGCTGGCTGCAGATCTACGGCGAGGGCCGCGACTGGACGCGGGCGAAGGCGGCCTACGACGCGGCGCAGGCCGAGATCGCGCGCGTCGCGGGCATCACGACCTTCAAGCTGCCGGTCCTGCCGCGCGACACGGTCGCCGAGACGCGGCGCCGCCTCGACGAGCCCGAGCGCTAGGCCGCGTCGTCCGCCGGCTGGTCGTCCGGCTCCGCGCCGGGGGAGAACCAGTCGGGGATCGTGAGCGTGCCGTCGGGGGCGTCGGCGATCCCGTCGGGCGGCCAGCGCTGCGGATAGGGCGGGCGCTTCCAGACCCACTGCTCGCCCGCGTAGGCGTAGTGGAAGCGGATCGACTTCAGCAGCTGCTTGCGGTGATCCGGGCACGCGTAGCGCCGCGGCCCGAGCAACCCGCCCGCGTGCCAGACGAGCCAGTTGCCGGGCATCGCGTCGATCAGCTCGCCGAACAGTTCCTCCCGCGTGGAGGCGCCGATGCTGCTGCGTGTCGCGTCGTCCGGGACGCACGCGCAGATGTCGCAGCAGAACCAGTAGCGGACCGACATACGCTCAGCGTAGGCCCGATCGCTCCGCGGCGCCATCGATTCGAACGCCCGTCCATCCGGCCACGGCGACGCGCACCTGTCGCGACCGCCGCTGACCTGCTGTACGGTCGGATGGTTCATGGGCACGCGGCTACACCAGCATGCGAGCGTCGCCGGCCTCGGCTCGGTGGCCGTCGCCGCGGTCGCGCTCGGGCCGACGCCGACCGGCGTGGCCCTGCTCCTGCTGCCCGCCGTGACGCTGTTCGCCGTCCTGCTGCTCGGCTTCGCGCCCGGCGCCCAGCTGCTCGATCGCCTGCGCACGCGCCGCCAAGCGGTCCGCCTCGAGCGGGCCCCGCGGGCGCTCGCCGTTCGCCGCGCCGTCGTCGTGCGGCGCACGACCTCGCCCGCGGCCTCGGCGCTCGCGATGCGCCCGCCGCCGCTCGCGCTGTCGTCGCCGTACCGCTGAGCGCGCCGGCGCCCGCCCGCCCCGATCCAGGCGCGCTCGACCAGATCGTCACCGAGGGCGTCACGCCCCCGCAGACCGCGCCACGTGCGCGCACCCCCACCACCGTTGGAAGGTCCATATGAGCAGTCGCCAGCAGCAGAAGGAGAAGGCGCGCGCCGAGCGCGAGGCCCGCGAGCGGGCAGACGCCCAGGCGCAGCAGCGGCGCAAGCGCGTGCAGCAGCTCGGGGCGGTGCTCGCGGTCGCGGTCGTCGTCGTCGTCGTGCTCGTGCTCGTCAGCCAGGGCGGCAAGGACAAGCCGAACGCCAGCAACGGCGGGGCCGTCGCCGGCGCGAGCGATGCCCGCGCGATGCTCGCGGGCATCGCCCAGAAGGGGACGTCGCTCGGCGATCCGAACGCGCCGGTCGTGATGACGGAGTTCGCCGACCTGCAGTGCCCGTTCTGCAAGCAGTACACGCTCGACGTGCTGCCGACGGTCGTCCAGAACTACGTGCGCACGAAGAGGCTGCGCCTGGAGATCCGGATCCGCAACTTCCTCGGCCCGGACTCCGACGTCGCGGCGCGGGCCGCCAACGCCGCCGCCACGCGCAACCGGCTGTGGAACTTCATCGACGTCTTCTACCGCAACCAGGGCACCGAGGACTCGGGCTACGTGAAGCCGGCCTTCCTGCGGAGGATCGCGACCGCGGCCGGCGTGTCGCCGCAGCTCGTGGTCGACGGCAGCACGTCGGCGGCCTACGAGAAGCCGGTCAAGGTGGCCGAGGCCGAGGCGACCGCGGCGGGCCTGACGTCGACGCCGTCGTTCCTCATCGGGCCGAAGGGCGGCAAGGCCAAGCCGCTGAGCTTCTCGGCGCTCACCGTCGACGCGTTCACGCAGGCGATCGACCCGCAGCTCAAGGCGCTCGCGCAGTGAAGCAGCGCAGACTGCGGATCGCGTCGCTCGTGATCGCGGGTCTCGGGATCGCGATCGCGACGTACCTCACGTACGTGCACTACGCCGGCTTGCAGCCGATCTGCGCGGGCGGAAGCCACGGCTGCGAACGCGTGCAGTCGTCGTCCTACGCGACGGTCGGCGGCGTGCCCGTGGCCGTCCTCGGCCTGATCGGCTACGTCTCGATCGCGGGCGCGCTGCTCGCGCCCGGCGACGGCGCCCGGCTGGCGGCGGCGGCGCTGACGGTGGTCGGCTTCGGCTTCAGCGCGTACCTGACGTACCTCGAGCTGTTCGTGATCAACGCGATCTGCCAGTGGTGCGTGTCGAGCGCCGTGCTGCTGACGGTGCTGGTGGTGCTCAGCGTCTGGCGCCTGCTGCTCGTCGACGAGCCACCGCTCGAGGTGGCGGCGGAGGCGTCGTAGGCGGGGCGGGCTGATCCGGGCACGGGTCGCGGGCGCAGTAGCCCGTGATGTCGAGGCGCGCACGCGCACGCAGACGGGATAACGTGCCGGCCGTGCCCGGTACGTGGTCGTTCGCCGTCAGGACGCCGTCGCGCGCTGACGCGACGATCGAGGTCCAGCCCGACACGGCGCGCCGTCCCGGGGGCGGCCGCGCTCCGGCTCCCGGCCCGCGCCGCGCGCGACCCACGGCGCAGCGCTCCCCCCGGATCAACCTCCTGATCGCGCTGTCGGCCGTCGCCGGCGTGATCCACGCCCGCGCGATGGTCGACCACATGAGCCACTACTGGCTCTTCGGCGTCTTCTTCGGCGCGCTGACCTACGCGCAGGTGCTGTGGGCCGTGCAGCTGTATCGCCGGCCCGACGACCTGCGCTGGCTGATGCCGGCGGCGATCGCGAGCCTCGCGGTCGTCGGGGTCTGGATCGTCTCGCGCACGGTCGGCCTGCCGATCGGTCCATGGGCGGGAGAGGCCGAGCCGTTCGGCATCTCCGACGTCGCGGCGTCGATCGACGAGCTGCTGCTCGCGGCGGTCGTGTTCGCGATGCTGCGGCCCGACCGCTGGATCGCCGCGCGGCTGCTGTGGCTCGACGGCGGCCACTGCCAGCGCGTCAGCATGATGATGGTCGGCTGCAGCCTGATCGCGGCGATCGTCGGCAAGCACACGCACCCCGCGACCGTGCGCTGATCGCCGGCCCGCCGGGCCGAGACCGCCGGCCGGCGGCCCCGGCCCGGCCGCGGGTGTGTCGCGGGTCAGGCGTGCTCGTGCTCGTGGACGTCCTCGACGCCCGCCTCGTGGACGTGCGGGTGCGCGTGCTGCTCGCCGTCGTGCTCGTGCGGATGCTCGTGCTCGACGTGGTCGTGATCGTGGCCCGTGTGGGCGTGGACGTGCGTCTCGCCGTCGTGCTCGTGCTCGTGGGCATGCGGCGTCTCGTGCGTGTGCTCGTCGCTCATGCGGCTCCTTCGCTGGTCGTCGTGCTTGTCGTCGATCGGTGTCTGCGGTGCTGCGGCGCGCAGATGCTCGATGTGGCGCAGGGCCTCGTCGAGCAGCGCGGCCACGTGGGTGTCGAAGAGCCCGTAGATCACGTGGCGCCCGCTGCGGCTCCCGAGGACGAGCCCCAGGTCGCGCAGGATCCGCAGCTGATGGGAGACGGCGGGCTGCTCCATCTCGACCGCGAGCGCGAGATCGCCGACCGGGCACGGACCCTCGCGCAGTCGCGCGAGGATGCGGACGCGGCTCGGGGTCGCGAGCGCGCTCATGACGCGCGCGACGTGGCGCGCGTCGTCGGCGCTGACCGGGGTGCTGGAGCTGACGCCGTGTTCGAATCCCATCTGCGGCATGCTTACATGCACACTCGTACATGTCAATGCTCCACCGGTGCGCAGGCCGCCCGGCGGCGGGGTCCGTCAGGCGGCGCCGGCGACCGCGCGCTCGCGCGCGCAGCTCGGGCACAGGCCGACGATCGGGAAGTGCGAGAAGCGCGCCTCGAAGCCCGCCAGCTCGCGCACGGCGTCACGCACCGAGTCCAGCGCCGCGGGGTCGACGGATTCGACCACGCCGCACGACTCGCAGGCGAGGTACTCGCGGTCCGCGCGGCTCTCGAGCACGTAGCGACCCGGACCGTGGCCGGCGTGGAAGTGGCGCACGAGGCCGAGGCTGCCGAGCGTCTCGAGGTTGCGGTAGACCGACGCGATGTCGGACTGCGTCATCTGCCCGCCGAGGCCGTCCGCGATCTCCTCGGCGGAGATCGGGCCGCGCGCGGCGAGCAGCGCCTCGAGCACGAGCCGCCGCGCCGACGTCAGCCGCAGGCCGCTGCGGCGCACGGCGTCGATCGCCTCGTTGAGGTCGGAGACCACGACGGGTTGCCTGTCGGGTGAGACGGTCACGGGCGCCTTCCTGGTCGATCCACCGGCTGTCCGAAACGTAGAGGACGCGGGAGACGATAGGCAACGGCGAACGCCGGTCGGCGCGCGTCAGGTGGCCGGGTGGCGCGGCGCGACGGCGAGGCCCTTCGCGCGGTCGACGAACAGCTTGATCGCGAGCAGGCCGAAGGCGAAGCCGCCGATGTGCGCGAAGTACGCGACGCCGCCCCCGCCGCCGGTCGGGTTCGTCACGCCGAAGTAGCCGAACGCGATCTGCTCGAGGAACCAGAACCCGAGAATCAGCATCGCCGGCAGCTCGAGGATCGTGAAGAAGAAGACGATGAAGATCAGCGTCACGACGCGCGCCCGCGGATACAGCAGGATGTAGCCGCCGAGCACGGCGGCGATCGCGCCCGACGCGCCGATCGTCGGCGCCGTCGAGCTCGTGTCGACGAGCACCTGCGCGGCGACCGCGACGAGCCCGCCGATGAGGTAGAAGGCGACGAAGCGCACGCGGCCCATCGCGTCCTCGACGTTGTTGCCGAAGATCCACAGGAAGAGCATGTTGCCGCCGAGGTGCAGCACGCTGCCGTGCATGAACATCGACGAGAACGCCGTCACCCAGAACGGCGGCTGCGCGGGGGCGGTGCCCGTCACTCCGGTCATGCCCTCGCACGCGATCTGCCCGGCCGCGATCGCGCACTCCCTGCCGGGGTGCGCGAACTCGTAGGGGATCGCGCCCCACTTCACGACGATGGCGTCCGGGCCGCCGGACCAGCCGCCCTTCTGCAGGAAGAAGTAGACGATCACGTTGATCGCGATCAGGGCGATCGTGACGATCGCGGTGCGGTCCGTCGGGATGTTGTCCTTGAGCGGGAACACGCGCGACCTCTCGCAGCGAGAGGCTACCCGGCCATGCCGGCCGGCCCGGTCGAGCCGGGTCCGGGCGGCGCGGGGCGCAGCAGGCGCCGCTGGACGGACGCCATCAGATCGTCCGGGACGCCGTCGGGATCGATCAGCCGTTCGAGCGCCATGCCGTTCGACAGCGCGAGCGTCACGATCGCCCAGCGCTCCTCGACGAACGGCTGCCCCGCCGGCGCGAGCTCGCCGAGCCGCAAGCGCAGCCGACGGTAGCTGGCCGAGAAGGCGTTCAGCAGCTCGGGGTCGCGCGCGGCGTGGACCCAGAACTCGATCGCGAGCAGCAGGAACTGCGAGTTGTCCTCGTCGACGGGCTGCCTGGCGAGCGCGGCGAGCTTCGCGTCGTCGGTGTCGTGCGGGGCCAGCACCGCCCGCAGCTCCTCGATGCGGCGGTCGACGACCTCGTCGAAGAGCGCGAGGAACAGCCCGCCCTTGCTCTTGAACGTCGAGTAGACGGCGCCCTTCGTGTAGCCGGCCTCGTCGGCGATGTCGTCGAGCGTCGTGCCGTGGTAGCCGTCGCGGAAGAAGCGCCGCTGCGCGGCGTGCAGCAGCTCACGGCGCGTCGCGGCCGTGCGCTCGGCGCGCGTCAGCCGTGGGACGGTCGCGGCGGTCGAGCGGGCGTTGCGCGCGGGCTTGGGAGCGGTCGCCACGCGGGTGTCAGGCGACCGGCTGCGCCGCGGCGCCCGCGGGCGTGGACGCGGCGATCGTCGCCGTCGCGTCGCCGCCCGCCGTCGCGTCGCCGCCCGCCGTCGCGCTGCCGCCCGCCGTCGCGCTGCCGCCCGCCGTCACGCCGCGCGCCGTCGCGCCGCCGGCCGTCGCGGGGCCGCCGGTCACGCCGCCACCCGTCGCGTCGCGGGCCGTCGCGGGGCCGCCGGACGCGCGGGCACCGCCGGCGGCCTTCGCGGCCGCGTCCTCGCGCAGCGGCTCGAGCCACTCGAACGGCAGCACGGCGTCGAGGTGGCCGGCGTAGTCGGGCGCGACGCGCCGGGCGTGCGCCGCGGCGGGACGGTTCTCGATGAACGGCCGCAGATCGTCGGAGAGCATCAGCGCGGACACGTTGACCGCGATCTGGAAGTCCGCGGCGTTGAGCTCGTCGCCGCCGATCAGGCCCTCGGCGAGCCAGGCGTCGATCTGGTCGAGGCGCTCGGGCAGCAGCTCGAGATCCTCGCGGCCGGCGTCGTCGGAGGCGCGATGCGCGCCGGTCGCGAGGCGGATGACGATCGGCGCGGACATCCGCAGCACGCCGCGCATCGGCAGCGAGCGGGCCGGGGTCATGAGGCTCTTGAACGCGCCGTGGTCGCGGCGCGCGGCGCAGTAGAAGATCCTGCGGGTCGCGTTCTGGAGCTCCTCGCCCCAGCGCTCAGCGGCCTGCACGGCCTTGCGCCGCGCGGGGTCGGCGGGGAACAGCGCCGGCGCGTCGGGGAACTCCTCGTCGAGCGCGCGCGCCATCGGCCGCGTGCCCTGGACGCGGCGCCCGTCGATCTTCAGCGCGGGGACGCCCATCGTCGGGAAGCCGAGCCCGAGCATGATGAAGGCGTGCGCGCCGGGCATCAGCGTGACGGTCTTGTAGTCGATCCCCTTGTGCTCGAGCAGCAGGCGGCCCGTGTAGACGGAGTTCGAGCCCGGGAACATGTAGAGCTTGACCTTGGCCGGCATTGCGATTCCTCCCGCTGGAGACGACATACCGTCGGTATCTTGATACCGACGGTATGTGAAGTCAAGTGGGGCGGTCGTCTCAGGCGGGCGCGGCGCTGAGCGCGAGCGGGCCGGAGCCCGGCTCGTCCTGCGGGACGTGCTGGTCGGCGTGGTAGCTCGAGCGCACGAGCGGGCCGGCGGCGATGTGGTCGAAGCCGAGCTCGTACGCCGCGGCCTCGAGCGCCGCGAACTCGTCGGGGTGCCAGTAGCGCACGACCGGCAAGTGGCGCTCGGTGGGGCGCAGGTACTGGCCGACGGTGAGCACCTGCACGCCGTGCTCGCGCAGCGTCGCGAACGTCGCGACCATCTCGTCGTGCGTCTCGCCGAGTCCGACCATCAGGCCGGACTTCGTCGTGACGGCGCCTGAGCCCATCTCCTTGGCGTTGCGCAGCACCCGGCACGAGCGCTCGAACGTCGAGCCGCGGCGCGCGACGGGATACAGCCGCGGGACGACCTCGACGTTGTGGTTGAAGACGTCGGGACGCTCGGCGATGACCTTCGCGAGCGGCATCTCCTGGCCGCGGAAGTCCGGCGTCAGCACCTCGATCTTGCAGCGCGGCGCCTGGATGCGCGTCTGGCGGATGACGCCGACGAACGCGCTCGCACCGAGGTCGGGAAGGTCGTCGCGGTCGACCGACGTGATGACCGCGTGGCGCAGGCCCATCTTCGCGATCGAGCGCGCGACGCGGGCGGGCTCGAGCGGGTCGTTCCACGTCGGCTTGCCGGTGCGCACGTTGCAGAAGCCGCAGCGCCGCGTGCAGGTGTCGCCGAGGATCATGAACGTCGCGGTGCCGCGCTCCCAGCACTCGCCGACGTTCGGGCACGCGGCCTCCTGGCAGACCGTATGCAGGTTCTCGTCCTTGATCAGCCTCGTCAGCTCGCGGTAGCGCTCGCCGCCCGGCGCGGGGACCTTGAACCACGGCGGCTTGCGCTCGCGCATCGGCCGCACGTCGGCGCCGAGGACCTTCAGGACGTCCATCCCGCCGGGGTTCGAGCGAGAGCGCGTCGAGAGCCTGCGGTCGTCGGTGGCCATGCGCTTCGAGGGTATCGGTCGCGTCAGGCGGGGCGGCAGAGGAAGACCAGGTCCGAGGCCAGCAGCCGGTGGCGCGCGGCCTCGGCGTCGCCGACCTCGCCGACGAGGTCGACCGTCTCGACCTCGAAGCCGGCGGCGCTCAGACGCCCGACGACGTCGGGCGCGTAGAGGCGGACGTGGTCGAACTGCAGGAACTCGCGCTCGCGGTCGACCGGGTCGGTGATCGCCGGATCCTCGTAGGTGACCGCGCGGTCCATCGCGAGCGGGACCATGACGAGGCAGAAGCCGTCGGGCGCGGTGATCCGCCGCAGCTCGGACATCGCGCGGGCGTCGTCGGGGACGTGCTCGAGCACGTGCGAGCAGAAGACGGCGTCGAAGGCGCCGTCGTCGAGGTCGATCGCGGTGACGTCGAGGCGCAGGTCGACGTCCTGCGAGCGGTCGAGGTCGGTCGTCACGTAGCGCAGGCCCGGCCTGGCGCGCAGCTTGTGGCGCAGGCACCACTCCGGGGAGAAGTGCAGCAGCGAGGCGGCGTCGCGCAGCAGCTCGGGACGGCGCTCGAGCAGCAGCCACTGCGTGCGGTGGCGCTCGTGCGATCCGCAGCGCCAGCACAGCGCGTTCGGGCGATTCCAGTCGTCCTTGAAGGCATCGAACTCGTGCTCGCAGATCGGGCACGCGACGGCGTCGCCGCGGTGGCGCACCGTCTCGGCGCGCAGGCGGACGGCGTCGGCGAGGCGATTCACGTCGGGGCGGCGCTCTTCGGCGGCGACGGCGCGGAGTGCGCCGCGGACATCGCGCGGTCCTCGGCACTCGCCTCGGGGCGGAGGGCCGCCGCGGACGTCGCGCTGACGAGCTCCTCGACGGAGATGTCGGTCGGTCGGCGCTCGAACGCCTGCGCGAACCGCGTGGCGACGCTCGCGCGCGTCGCCGCAAGCAGGGGAGGGCGATCGGCGTCGCCGGACTCCACCTGCACGGACGTCATGCTGACGCCGTCCAGCCCGCAGGCCACGACCCAGCCGAACGGCTCGAGGTCGTTGTCGACGTTGATCGCGAAGCCGTGCGTCGTGACGCCGCGCGCGACGTGGACGCCGATCGAGGCGATCTTGCGCTCGGCGATCCAGACGCCGGTGTAGTCGGGTCCGTCCTCGGGGCGTCCCCGCGCGCCGGGCAGGCCGACGTCGGCGAGCGTCGCGACGATCGCCTGCTCGATCGTGCGCAGGTACACGATCACGTCGGCGATCTTGATGATCGGATAGCCGACGAGCTGGCCGGGCCCGTGATAGGTGAGCTTGCCGCCGCGGTCGACGTCGACGACATCGATCCCGCGCTCGCGGTACCAGTCCTCGCCGAACGGCAGCTCGCCCGGCGCCGACCGGCGGCCGCGCGTGTAGACGCGCGGATGCTCGAGCAGCAGCAGCGTGTCCGGTATGACGCCGGCCTGGCGCGCCGCGCGCACGCGCTCCTGCAGCGCGAGCGCCTCGCGGTACTCGACGGTCCCGAGCTGGCAGACCCAGAGCTCGTCGGCGGTCATGCGCTCCAGGCTACTCAGGCTCTCGGTCTCGCTCGAACTCACGCCTCGCAGCTCTACAGCAACCGGACGGCGTGGAAATGCAGCACGCTCGCAAGGACGTCGAAGTGGCGGTCGACGTGGACGACATCCGCGCCGTGTTGCTGCGCGCACGCGGCGAGTAGCAGATCCGGGATGGGCACGCGGTGCCTGCCTGTCGCAGCAAGCTCCCGCTGGGCGGTGCCCGCGGTCGCGAAGGTCTCGGCATCCATGCGCAGCTCGCGAAAGTGCGCGAGGTCGTCCTCGAGCTCCGCGTAGTGCGCGGCCGATCTCGCGCTGAACAACAGCTCCCACCTGCTGATCGCGCAGAGGCAGAACTCGCCGTCGAGGTCGGCTCCGAGGGCACCGCGAACGTATGCCGACTTGTCGACGAGCAGCAGTCGCGTCACTGCCAGGCGGCGTCCGCGAGGAGCTCGTCCACGTCGATGAGCGTCGCGGCGCGTTGCATCGCCGCGATCTGCGCGGCTCGTCGCGTCAGGCGATCGGCTTCGTCGAGCCGTCGCCGGAGCGCATCCGAGCCCTCCGCCGCGAGCCGTAGCAGCAGCTGCTTGCGATCGGAGACATCGGGCCACGCCCGGTGGGCCAGATCGAGCATCTCCCCGACCTCGCCGGTGTCGGTCACGGTGTAGCGAGGTCGCCTCGTCGGCATGTCCCATGGCAGTGTAACACCGCGACATGGTCGGTGCGACACCCCGGCAGGGCTACCTAGCGTGCATACCTGGTGGGGCATGGGTCGCTCATGCAGCTACGCCTCGTAGCTCTCGATCCGCTTCTTGACGTTCGCGAGGAAGCGCGCCGCGAGGGCGCCGTCGATCGCGCGGTGATCCCAGGACAGGCCGAGGATGACCATCGGGCGGATCGCGATCGCGTCCTCGCCGAACTGGTCGGTGACGACGACGGGGCGCTTGACGATCGCCTCGACGTCGAGGATCGCGACCTGCGGCAGGCTGATGACCGGGGTCGCCATCACCGAGCCGAACTGGCCCGGGTTCGTGATCGTGAACGTGCCGCCGCGGACGTCGTCGGGCGTCAGCTGGCGCGCGCGGGCGCGACGCGCGAGGTCGCGGATGCGGCGCGACAGGCCCTCCGGGCTGAGGTCCTGGGCGCCGCGCACGACGGGCACGATCAGCCCGTCGTCGCCGAGGTCGACCGCGATGCCGAGGTTGACCTGCTCGTGGACGACGTGGGCGTCGTTCTCCAGCCACGCGTTGACGTGCGGGAACTCCATCAGCGCCCCGATCGCGCAGCGCGAGATCAGCGGCAGCGCGGTGATCGCGAGCTGCTTGCGCGCGATCTCGATGCGCGACATGTCGACCTCGATCCAGGTCGTGCACGTCGCCGCGGTCTGCAGCGAGCGGTGCATGTGCTCGCCGATCATCGCTCGCATGCGCGACAGCGGGCGTCCCTCGGGGGCCACGTACGGGCCGTGCAGGTTCGAGCCGCCGGCGCCCGGCCGGTACGGGCTCTCGGAGTGCAGGATCGGCTCGTCGGGAGCCCCGGCAGCGCCGGGCCGCGCGCCACCGTGCTTCTGCACCCACGCCATGACGTCCTGCTTGCGCACCCGGCCGTCGCGGCCGGTGCCCTCGATCGCCTCGAGCTCGATGTCGTGCTCCTCGGCGATCCGCAGCACGACCGGCGAGTAGCGCCGCGCGGCATGGCCGCGCGCGCCGTTGGACCGGTCCGCCGCGCGCGACCCGGACGGGGCGTGCGCGGCCGGCGGCGGGGCCGCGGGGTGCGCGGCCGGCGGCGGGGCCGCAGGGTGCGCGGCGGGCGCGGGAGGCGACGGCGCGGCGGACGCGGGAGGCGACGGCGCTGCGGACGCGCTGCGATCGCCGCCCGTCGCGATCCGTGCGAGCGTCACGCCGCAGTCGACCGTCACGCCGACCTGCACGAGGATCTCGACCACGCGGCCGCTCGCCGGCGCCGGGATCTCCGTGTCGATCTTGTCGGTCGACACCTCGCCGATCGCCTCGTCGGCGTCGACCCAGTCGCCGGGCTGCTTGCGCCACTCGACGACCGTGCCCTCGGCGACCGACACCCCCATCTGGGGCATCGTCACGTCGACGATCGTCGTCGGATCAGTACTCGAGGAGCTGACGGCAGGCCTCCCTGACGCGGTCGACGGATGGCAGCACCGCGGCCTCCAGCGGCGGCGAGAACGGGATCGGGCAGTCCGGCGACGCGACGCGCGTGACCGGCCCGTCGAGATCCTCGAAGGCGTGCTCGGCGATCAGCGCCGCGACCTGCGCGCCGGCCGCGCAGGTGTAGTTCGCCTCGTCGACGATCACGACCTTCGAGCAGTGGCGGACGGCGTCGAGGATCGCCTGCTCGTCGAGCGGCACGAGCGAGCGCAGGTCGAGCACCATCACCGACGCGCCCGCGAGGTCGGCGGTCGCCTCGAGCACCGTGTGCACCATCGCGCCGTACGTGATGACGACGAGGTCGTCGCCCTCGCGCGCGACGCGCGCCTTGAACGGCGTCTCGTAGGAGCCCTCGGGGACCTCGCCCTTCACGCGCCGGTAGAGGTGCTTGTGCTCCATGAAGACGACCGGGTTGGGGTCGCGCATCGCGGCGATGATGAGGCCCTTGGCGTCCTCGGCCGTCGACGGCGCGACGACCTTGATCCCCGGCGCGTGCATGAACCACGCCTCCGGGTTCTGCGAGTGGAACGGACCGCCGGAGAAGCCGCCGCCGGACGGCAGCCGCACGGTGATGTTCACCGGCAGGTCCTGGCGGTAGTACATCTTCGCCGCCGTGTTGACGAGCTGGTCGAAGCCGCACGCGATGAAGTCCGCGAACTGCATCTCGCAGACCGGCCGCATGCCGACGACGGCGGCGCCGATAGCGGTGCCGATGATCGCCGACTCCGCCAGCGGCGTGTCCATCACGCGCGCCGCGCCGAACTCGTCGAAGAAGCCGTCGGTGACCTTGAAGGCGCCGCCGAAGACGCCGATGTCCTCGCCCATCAGCAGCACGCGCTCGTCGCTGCGCATCTCCGTGCGCAGGCCGTCGGAGATCGCGCGCAGGTAGGTCATCTCGCTCATGCGTGAAAGCCGCTCCACGGCGCGACGCCGTCATCGAGCAGGATCTCCGGCGCGTCGCGCGGATGGAACACGCGGTCGGTCGCGGTCTCGGGATCTGGCATCGGGCCGGCCAGCGCGACCTCGGTCGCCTGCTCGACCTCCGTGCGCACGTCCGCGCGCAGCTGGTCGACGTCGTGGCCGAGCGCGGCGACGCGCGCGCTCTGGCGATCGATCGGGTCCTTCTTGCGCCACTCCTCGACCAGCGCCTTCGGCACGTACTTCATGTCGTCGTGCGCGCCGTGGCCGTGCATGCGCATCGTGACCGCCTCGATCAGCGTCGGGCCGCCGCCGGCGATCGCCCGCTCGCGTGCCGCGCGCACCGCGTCGAAGACGGCCTCGACGTCGTTGCCGTCGACGCGCAGGCCCGGGAAGCCGTAGCCCGCGGCGCGCTCGACCGGGTCGACGGCGTACTGCAGGTGCGTCGGGGTCGAGTACGCGAACTGGTTGTTCTCGAGCACGAAGACGACCGGCAGCTTCTGCACGCCCGCCCAGTTCATCGCCTCGTGGAAGTCGCCGCGCGAGGTCGAGCCGTCGCCGAACCACGTCAGCGCGCAGCGCGCCTCGGAGCGCAGCTTGAACGCCATCGCCATGCCCGTCGCGACGAGCATCATGTCCGGCAGCATCGAGGTCATCCCGACGCAGCCCGCGCGGCGGTCGCCGAAGTGCACGTTGCCGTCGCGGCCGTTCGTGATGCCGGCGGCGCGACCCATGTACTGGCTGAGGATCGCCGCCGGGCCGACGCCGCGGACCATGTGCGCGCCGAGGTCGCGGTGCAGGACGCAGAGGCGGTCCGCCGCCGCCATCGCCCACGCCGCGCCGACCGACACGGCCTCCTGGCCGAAGCCGTCGTAGAACGAGCCCGGGACCTTGCCCTGGCGGTAGAGGTTCATCGCGCGCGACTCGACGGCACGCATCATCAGCATCGCGCGCAGCAGGCCGACCCGGTCGGCGGGCGTCAGGTGGGCGGGCTCGCCGTCGGCCGGCGTCGCGGGACCGCTGGGAAGTTCCGTGCTGCCTGTGCCCGTCAGGGTCCTGGTCGCCATGTTCGCCTTTCCGTTCTGCCGTGAGCCGGGGTCTCCGACTGATCGTTTCGGCATCCCGTCGGGATCGCCGCGCGAGACGCGGTCCGTCTCGGCGAGGGTACCGTGAACGTACGCTGCCCGACATGGATGAACCACATCGCGCGGGCGCCGCGCGACGCTGGCGGCGCATGCGCTGGCGCCACAGCGGGGCATGGCTGTGGCCGACGTTCGCGGCCGCGACCGTGCTCGAGATGGGCATCCTGCACTGGCAGCCGGTGCAGGGCGACGCGACGAGCTGGGTCGGCGGCCTCATCGGCGCCGGCTGCCTGAACCTGATCGCCGTCGTGCTCGTGGGCGGGATCGGCGGGGTCCTGCTGCGCCGCCGGCGGTCCGATCTGCCGAAGGTCGTCGCCGACGACTACGCGGGGACGGTCGCGCTGCTCGTCGTCGCGGCGGGGCTGCTCGCGGCGGGCCTCGTGCACCGCCCTGCGATCGCCGATCGACACGCCGCGTTCGCCGAGCAGTCGCTCGCCGTGCGCGAGTGGGTCGCGATCCACGGCGACGCGTACGAACGCGCCCACGTCTCGGCGTCGGACAGCCTGCTGATCGACGACGATCTCTACCGCACGTGCGTGCCGACGCCCGATCCGAAGCGCTTCGACTGCCTGATCGTCGACACGTCCAGGCCGGTGGCGCGCATCAGGCTCGACGACAGCGGCGAGCCCAACGCGCTGCTCAATCCGCGCGGGGGCTTGAGGTAACGGGCGCAAATGCCGATGAACGTCCCATGGGTGGCATGCGGGCTCTCGTCGCTTCGTTCGGTGCCAGCGCCGCGCTCGTGGCCGGGGCGGCGGTGGCGCTGCTGTTCGTGAGCCTGCTCGTCGGCTACGACGGCTTCACCGGCTACCTCGACGGCTCGACCCAGCAGGCCGCAATCCGCGTCAGCGGCGCGGATGCGGCGTCCCCATCGGCCGCGGCCAGGCGCTCGCGCGCGGCCGCCCCGATCGTCGTCGCCGCGCCGCGACCGCGGGCCTCGAAGCCCGCGGCCCCACCGGTCGTCAGACGCCACGCGACGCAGGGCGTGCGCACGGGCAGCGCCGACGCGCTGACGCTGACGCCGCCGACCGTCGCCTCCGGAGAGGCCGACGCGACGCCGGCGACCCCGCCCAAGACCGCGACGAAGCCGACCGTCGGAGACGGCGTGCGGCAGCTCGGCGACGACGTCAGCTCGACCGTGCAGCACACCGGCGACGCGACCGGCGCGGTCACGAAGGTGCTCGGGCCACCGGTCAGCGCGGCGGTCCAGAAGGTGCTCGACCTGATCTCGACGCTGCTGAAGAAGACGACGTCCGGGCTCGGCTCGGCGGTCGACGCGATCCTGCCGCAGCAGCGCTGATCCGGCGCACGCCGCCGCCGCTGCACGACCGCCGCGCCCGCTCCGCCTCGCCCGCTTGACAGGGCGCGGTAGCGTGGGCTGATCGTGGGGGGACGACGCGTCGGACCGGCCGCCCTGGTGAGCATGCTCGCACTGCTCGCCGGATGTCCCGCGGCCCACGCGCGCGACGTCGTGGTCACGTCGTTCGACGGCACGCCGATCGTCGCGCACTTCTACACGTCGTCGGTCGCCAAGCCGGGCGAGCGCGACCCGACCGTGCTCGTCGGGTCGGGCTATCCGGAGTCCGGCAACACGAAGCCGGACGTCGACACGAGCGACATCGTCGGCCTCGCCGCCCTGCGCGGCGCGGGCTACAACGTCCTGACCTGGGATCCACGCGGCCTCGGCGGCTCGGGTGGCGTGCTGCGCTTCAACTCGCCGGACTACGAGGTCCGCGACGTGCAGGCCCTGATCGACTGGGTGGCCAGGCAGCCCGAGGCGCTGCTCGACGGTCCCGGCGACCCGCGCATCGGCATGAGCGGCTCGAGCTACGGCGGCGCGATCCAGCTGCTCGTCGCGGCGCGGGACCCGCGCGTGGACGCGATCGTCCCCGACATCTCCTACAACTCGCCCGCCGACGGCTTCGCGCCCGCCGGCGACGTCAAGACCTCGTGGCTCACGGAGATCTGCTCGCTGGGCACGGCCGTCAGCTACCTGCCCACCGGCGACGCGGCCGGTCTGCAGCTCGGCGGCCAGGATCCGCAGCTGACGACCGCGTGCGCACAGGGCGCGCTCGGCTCGCTGTCGGCGGCGAGCACGCGCTTCTTCCGGACGCGCAGCGTCGAGCCGTTCCTGCAGGACGTCAAGGCGCCGACCCTGATCTCGCAGGGCACGGTCGACATCCTGTTTGGGCCCAGCGCGGGGATCGCGAACTTCGAGGGGGTGCGGGCGGGCGGTGCGCCCGTCAAGATGATGTGGCGCTGCGGCGGGCACGGCAAGTGCCCGACGCCGTCGTCGGACCAGCTGCACGTCACGCTGACGGCGCTCGCGTGGCTGCACCGCTGGCTCGATCGCGATCCGTCGGTCGACACGGGTCCGGTCTTCGAATGGCAGGACGACTCGGGCACGTGGCGCCACGGGGTCGACTTCCCGCTGGCGGGCACGGGCACGCTGGACGCGTCCGGGTCGGGCACGCTGGCGATCTCGCCCGCCGACAGCGCCGGCTCCGGCGTGCTGCTCGAGCCGATGCCGGCGGTGAACGCGGTCGAGGCGGACTTCCCCGCGCCGCCCGCGAACAGCACGATCCTCGGCGCCCCGGCGCTGACGCTCACCTATCGCGGCACCGCGACCGTCAAGAGCACGTACCTCTACGCGCAGATCGTCGACACGGTGAACGACCGCGTCGTCGACGACCAGGTCACGCCGCTGCCGGTGACCCTCGACGGCCGCACGCGAACATTGCAGCGCTCGCTGGAGACGATCGCCATCCACGGCGAGCCGAGCTCGCGCTACCGGCTGCAGATCGCCGCCGGCTCGCCGGTGTTCGCGCTCCAGCGGGCGATCGGCGCGGTGACGATCGGCAGCGTCTCGGCGTCGCTGCCGATCGTCGATCCCGATCGCTCGGGGCGCCCACCGGCCGCGATGGCGGCGCCGGCGTTGCCCAGGCGGCTGCTGCTGCGGGTCAGCTCGCGCCGCGACGGCCGCTCCGCGCGCATCGTCGTGCGCTCGCGGCTGCGCTCGACGCCCTGTACGGGGGTCGTGACGATCACGGCGCGGGCGGGGCGCGCCGTGCGCTCGGTGCGCACGCACGTGCGGCGCGACTGCACGGTGCGCGCCGTGCTGCGCCTGGCCGTCGCTCGCGGTCGCCGTGCTCGCGTCGGGGCACGCTTCGCCGG
>DATAZX010000025.1:0-2311 GCA_036271815.1 Solirubrobacteraceae bacterium | reverse complement strand
GACGCCTGCCCAGCGCGATGCCTGGCCACGCGGCGGCTCGACCGTGATGTTCGACGAGGGGGAAAGCTCGGACACAGCGACTCCTTCTGCCCGAAGGCGGGTCTTCGCCGGATCGCCGTCGCGGCTCATCGTCCGCGATCGCTGTGGCGCGCTCTCAGGTCGACGCCCCCCTCGAGGGCATGCGACATCCGCGAGCGTAGCGGTGCTTCGGCTGTTTCGGGGGCCGTTGCGCGGGAACGACCGCGGATGCGCGTCGTGATCACGGGTGCGACCGGGAACGTCGGCTCGGCGCTCGTCACGGCGCTCGCTGCCGATCCCGCGGTCGACTCCGTCGTCGGGGTCGCCCGCCGCCACCCCGGACCGGCGTACCCGCTCGAGGGGTTCGTGCAGGCCGACGTGTCCCGCGACGACCTGCGCGACGCGTTCGCGGGCGCGGATGCCGTCGTGCACCTGGCCTGGGAGATCCAGCCCTCGCGCGACCGCGCGCGTCTCTGGCGCACGAACGTCCAGGGCACGCAACGGGTGGTCGACGCCGCGCTCGGCGCCGGCGTGCCGCGGCTGGTGGTGGCCTCGTCGATCGGCGTCTACTCGGCGGGGCCGAAGACGCGCCTCGTCGACGAGACGTGGCCGCGCGACGGCATCCCGTCGTCGACCTACAGCCGGCACAAGGCCGAGATCGAGCGAGCCCTGGACGAGGTCGAGCAGCGCGCGCCGGCGCTCAGGATCATCCGGATGCGGCCCGCGCTGATCTTCCAGCGCAGCTCGGCGACGGAGCAGCGGAAGCTGTTCGCGGGGCCGTTCGTGCCTGGGCGGCTGCTGCGGCGCGGTCTGCTGCGGGTGCTTCCCGACGTGCCCGGCCTGGCCTTCCAGGCGGTGCACGCGACGGACGTCGCCGAGGCCTATCGCCTCGCCGTCCACTCGCCGGACGCCCGCGGCGCCTACAACGTGGCGTCGGAGCCGGTGCTCGGCATGCCGTCGATCGCGGCGTCGCGCCACGCCCGCACGATCGCCGTGCCGCGCAGCATCGCGCGCCCCGCGTTCGCGGCGGCGTACGCCCTGCGCCTGCACCCGAGCGAGCCCTCGTGGCTCGATGTCGGGCTCGACACGCCACTCGTCTCGTCGCAGCGCATCACGATGGAGCTCGGCTGGCAGCCGCGCGTGTCCGCGCTCGACACGATCAACGAGGTGGTCGACGGGCTGGTCGCCGGCGAGGGCGGTCGCACCGATCCGCTCACGCCCGACGACGGGCTGATCGGGCGACTGCGCGAGCTGCGCGAGGGCGTCGGGCGCCGCTGAGCTGCGCGGCTCAGCGCAGCCACGCCTGATCGGCGACGAAGTCCCAGATCGGGCTGACCTCGTAGTTCCCGACCCGCCGCGACACGAGCTCTGGCGCGTGCGAGCTGACGGTCGGCACCCAGTAGGCCCGGTCGACGATCGTCCGGTCGGCCTTCTCCCACAGGCCCGCCGCGGCGTCGGGGGCACGCAGCTCGGCCGCGGACGCGCGTCGCATCGTGTCGTCGAGCCCCGCGTCGCAGACGTAGCCGTTGGTGTAGTTGCCGCCGCAGCCGAAGAACGGCGGCAGGAACGCGGACGGGCCGGGGTAGTCCGGAGCCCAGTCGCCGTCGACCGAGAGCTGGAACGTGCGCCGTAGCGCGTACGAGATGTGCGGGCCCGCCCGGATCCGCAGCCGCGTGCGGTAGCCGAGCGAGCGAAGGACGGACGCGACGTACGCGGGGAGGCCGTGCGGCACGCCGAGGTTGTCGCTCGTCCCCCACACGTCGATCTGGTCGCCGCGCGTGCCGGACGCGCGAACGAGCCGCCGCGCGCGTGCGAGGTCGGGCGCACGCCACACCCCGTCGTGCGCGGGCCGCGCCGTGTACGGACAGATGCGGTGGTAGCCGAGGAAGCCGGCGGGCAGTGGCTGGCAGATCGGTGTCGCCGCGCTCGGCCCGCCGTACAGGGTGACGATCCGCTGCCGGTCGATCGCGAGGTTGAGCGCCCGGCGCACGCGGACGTCGTCGAACGGAGCGACGTGGGTGTTCAGCGGGATGAAGTCGACGATGAAGGACGCGTTGTCGTGCAGCTGCGCCGGGACGTCGACGCGCAGGCGGGGAAGCTCGCGCGGCGGCAGGATGCCGAAGATCCAGTCGGCGCGCCCCTGCTCGACCGCCTGCAGCGCTGCGTCGATCGACGGGTACGTGCGCCAGACGATCGCAGCCGGGTTGCCGGCGGGCTGTGCGGCGTGCGACCACTCGCGGAAGCGCGGGTTGCGCACGAAGGTGATCGTCGCGCCCGCGCGGCGGAGCAGACG
>DATAZX010000024.1:0-4371 GCA_036271815.1 Solirubrobacteraceae bacterium | reverse complement strand
TGTAAGTCCCAGGAGCGTTGTTCATCCGGGTCGTCCTGGAGGCTTGAGCTGCCAAGACCAAGCTCAGGAGACCCGGATGAAGCTCCACGGTAACGCGCGGCTCGCGCCGCACGGACGGAAATTGCTCGTCGAGCGTGTCGTCGATCAGCAGATGTCGCTGCAAGCGGCCGCGTCGTTCGCGGGCGTCAGCACCCGCACGGCGTCGAAGTGGGTTGCGCGCTATCGCGCCGAGGGGGAGTTCGGGCTGTTCGACCGCTCCTCCGCGCCACATCACGTGCCCGGACGCACGGCAGAGCGGCGCGTCGTCACGATCGCCGCGTTGCGACAGCTACGGATGACCGCTGCGGAGATCGCTGAGATACTCGAGATGCCGCTCTCGACCGTGTCCGCGATCTTGCAGCGGATCGGGCTGGGGAAGCGCAGCCGCCTCGAGCCGCCCGAGCCACCGAATCGCTACGAGCGAGCTCGGCCGGGCGAACTGATCCACATCGACGTGAAGAAGCTCGGCCGGATCCACGGCGGCGCCGGCAAACGCATGCGCGATGGCTTGCGCCGCCACTACACGCCACGACGCACCGACGCGGCCGGGAACGTGCGCAAGACGGTCGGGTGGGAGTACGTCCATGTCTGCGTCGACGACGCCACCCGGCTCGCGTACGTCGAGGTCCTCGACGACGAGCGCGGCCACACCGTCGCTGGTTTCCTCCGGCGCGCCGTCGCCCACTACGCCAGCTACGGCATCACCGTCGAGCGCGTGATGACCGACAACGGCGGCGGCTACCGCTCCACGATCCACGCGATCGCGTGCCGCCTGGCCGGCGTCCGACACCTCCGCACACGACCCTACCGACCACGCACGAACGGCAAGGCCGAACGCTTCATCCGCACGATGCTCGGCGGCTGGGCATACGGCGCGATCTACGGCTCCTCCGCTGAGCGCACCCGCGCCCTCGACGGCTGGCTCGACCACTACAATCGCCGACGACCACACGGCAGCCTCGCCAAACAGTCACCCCTCAGCCGCCTCGCGCAGCTGCAGGAACAACGCTCCTAGGACTTACACCTAGGGCTCGAGCTCGACCTCGTCGAGGCGGCACCAGCGCAGCTCGCGCTCGCCGTCGAACGCGACGAGCACGCGATCGCCCTCGTCGCTGAAGACGCGCAGGACACCGGCAGGGCGGGGCTTCGGTCCGACGAGGTCGCGGACACGCTCGCCGACCACGGGCTGACGGGTGTGCTGATCGCTCGGCAACTCCTGTGAAGGTGCCCTCGTTCTGGATCCGCAAACGCGCGCCTCGCGTGGCGCGCCTCACCCGCCGCGACCGGCGCGCCCGCACGCGGGTTAGGATCGGCGTCGCATGACCGGGGATGACGTTGCACGCGAGGTCGAAGCGGTGAGGGGCCGTCTGATCGAGCGGGTGCAGGACCGGATCAGAGAGGCATCGGAGATGACGGACATGCGCGCGACCGAGCGGTTGCTCGAGGTGATCGAGGAGCGGTCCGACGACGGAGAGACGACGGCGATCGTGGCCGAGCTGCGCCGGCGCGGCGACACGCTCGTGCGCTCGCACGACCTGCGTGCGCTGCTCGACGCGTACGCGGCCGGGGACGGCAGGGCTCACGACGCGGGGTTCGAGCGCGCGCTCGAGCGCCTGCAGAAGAAGGTCGGCGGCAGACCCCGCTGAGCCCGGTTGGCATGATCCCGGCTGGCCCGGGCTCGCTGCGGGCGGCGATCCGCACGAGGGAGAACGCGATGCTCGAGGCAATCGGGTACGACGGCCGGCGGCCGCGCCGGCGAGGGGTGCGGCTGCCGGCTGCGCTCGGGCTCGTCGCGCTGCTGCTGCTCGGGTCGGCGACGGCGGCGAACGCGCGCCCGCAGAAGATCATCGGCATGCCGCTGCGCAGCACGCTGCTGCTCGCGAGCTCGAACGTCGCCTGCGGCTCGGGCGTGACGGCCGGCCACGGCTTCGTCGACTGCGGCATCGCCGGCTCCGATGGGCAGCCGAAGAAGGGCAGCTACTTCGTGATCATGACCGACGTCGGTCGCGTGAACATGATCGCGGCGTCGACGCGGACGATCGTCTCGAGCCACACGCCGGCCGCACGCGAGCGCCCTGCGGGGCGGGCGCTGATCACGCAGACCGCGCACGCGGGCGACCAGATCGTGCTGCCCTCGATGCCGCAGATCTCGTGTCGCGTGCAGACCGCCGGCGGCCACACCACGATCTTCTGTTACTACGTCAACAAGAAGACGGGCGTGGTCCGCGCCAACTCGTTCTCGTTCGGGATGAGCGACACGGTGACCACGGTGCTCGGGTGGAACGCCGCCGGCAAGAACCACCTGCTGGGGGACTGGCCCGAGAACGGCTGACCGATGGGCCCGGACGGATTCGAACCGCCGACCTTGAGCTTCGAAGGCTCCTGCTCTATCCAGCTGAGCTACGGGCCCGGCGCCGCCAAGGATACGGGCTCGCCCCGCTGGTAGCATCGCCCGCCGTGGCTGCGGATCCCGACGCGCCGTTCGCCCGGGTCTGGCTCGGGGCCCGCTACGTGCTGCGGCCGGTCGGGCGGATCGCGTTGCGGCCGCGCGTCGCGGGACGCGAGCGGATCCCGGCGCGCGGCGGCGCGGTGATCGCCTGCACGCACGTCGGGCTGCTCGACGTGCTGCTCGTGACGCAGGTGCTGCGGCGCCCGACGCGCTTCATGGCGGCGGCCGGCGTCTTCCGGATCCCGCTCGTCGGCGCGATCCTGCGCGCCTCGGGCTGCTTCGCGGTGCGGCGCGGCGAGCGCGACACGGCCTCGGTGCGACAGGCGATCGAGATCGCGCGTGCCGGCGGGCTCGTCGGGATCTTCCCGCAGGGCGGCCTGAGACACGGGACCGGTCTCGACGAGCTGCACCGCGGCGCGGCGATGATCGCGCTGCGCGCCGGCGTCCCGCTCGTCCCGGTCGGGATCGGACGGGGCCCGGCGTTCGTGCGGGTGGGGGAGCCGCTCGCGCCCGAGGGCGACGCGCGCACGCTGACGGCGGCCCTCTCGGCCGCGCTCGCGGTGCTCGTCAGTCCTCGGTGAAGGCCGTCTCTCGCGACACGTGCTCCCAGCGATCCATGTCGCCGACGAGCGCGGCGACGTTCGCCCGGCTGCGCTCGAGCGCGTCGGCGCCGAGCACCAGGTGGAGCGGCGGCTCGGGCGCGCCGACCGCGTCGATGATCGCCGCGACGGCGCGGTAGGGATCGCCGAGCTGCAGGCCGTGCATGGGCACGAGCCGGTCCTGCGTCGCACCGGCGGTGCCGTCGTAGTCGGCGATCTGCACCGGGATCGTGCGGATCGAGCTCGCCGAGAGGAAGTCCGTGCGGAACGCGCCGGGCTCGACGATCGTGACGTGGATCCCGAGCGGCGCGAGCTCGGCGGCGAGCGCCTCCGACATGCCGGCGAGCGCGCACTTCGAGGCGGCGTACAGGCCCGAGCCCGCAGCGGGCGCCCGGCCGGCCACCGACGAGAGGTTGACGATGTGGCCGCGGCGCTGCAGGCGCATGTGCGGCAGCACCGCCTGCGTCACGCGCAGCGCCCCGAAGAAGTTGGTCTCGAACAGCGCGCGCGTCGTCGCCTCGTCGGTCTCCTCGATCGAGCCGAGCACCCCGTAGCCGGCGTTGTTCACGAGCACGTCGATCCGGCCGGCCAGGGCCATCGCCTGCTCGACGGCCCCGGCGACGGCGTCGCCGTCCGTGACGTCGAGCGCGAGCACGTGCAGGCGGTCGCTCTCGGGATCGATCTCGTTGCGGCCGTCGCGCGTCGTGCCGACGACCACGTGCCCGCGCGCGAGCGCGGCCTCGGCGAGCGCGCGGCCGAAGCCGCGGGAGCTGCCGGTGATCAACCAGACGGGCGGGTGCGGCACGGGTAGGGCTCCTCGGAGGCTCGGGATGCGGGCGAGAGGACTTGAACCTCCACGAGCTCTCGCTCACCGGATCCTAAATCCGGCGCGTCTACCGTTTCGCCACGCCCGCGTGAGGCCCAGAGTAGCCGTGCGACCCCGCCGCTCGAACCGCATCTCTCGGCTACGGTTCGATGCAAATGAGGACGGAAACGACGCTCCTCGACGACGACCGCGCTGTCCTCGAGGTTGAGGTTCCCGCGGACCGCGTCGAGCATGATCTCCAGCACACGCTCGGCCATCTCGCCCACCAGGTGCGGGTGCCCGGCTTCCGCAAGGGCCGCGTACCCAAGCAGGTGGTGCTGCAGCGGCTCGGGCGCGAGGAGGTGCTCGACGAGACGCTGCGCGAGCACCTGCAGCGCTGGTACGGCGACGCGCTCGACGTCAGCCGGCTGAAGCCGATCGAGCCGCCGGACATCGACTGGAAGGTGCTGCCCGACGAG
>DATAZX010000023.1:0-33167 GCA_036271815.1 Solirubrobacteraceae bacterium | reverse complement strand
AGCCCTCGTGGTCGCCGAGGTCGTGGCGCGAGAGGATCTCGCCCGCGAACCAGCTCGGGCAGCCCTGCAGGATCGGCAGCTCGTACGGGCCGCTCGTCCACGCGCAGCGCGCGAGCTTGTCGACGTCGTCGCCCGTCTCGCCGCCGAACAGCTCGGCGAGGTCGGTGCGCGCTCGCGGCACGAGGTGCACGGCGAGCGCGGTCGCCTCGCGCGCCAGCCGGTAGGTGCGGTTGGCGCGCGACAGGCAGGCGAGGAAGCGCAGCGGCTGCACGCTGCACTGGGTGGCGAAGCCGACGACGCAGCCCGCGCGGCGCTCGCCGACCGCGGTCGTGACGATCAGCAGCGGGTAGTTCAGGCCGACCATCAGCCGGCCCGCGATTCGTGACATCTCGTCCACACGAGCGCGGTACCCGGTGTGCCATGCTCGGAGACAGTGGGTAGCCAGGTGTGTTCATGAGCGACAGGCTGATCGGCGTCGACGTCGGCGGGACGAAGATCTCGGTGGCCGTGCTCGAGGGCACGACGCTGCACGAGCCGCGCATCCGCCGCACGGACACGAGCGACGGCGTCCATCTGCTCGACCAGCTCGTCGAAGCGATCCAGGAGGCCGGCGACGCGCGGGCGGTCGGCGTCGCGGTCCCGTCCGTCGTCGACTTCGCGACCGGTCGCGTGCGCGCGTCGGTCAACGTGCCGCTCGCCGACATCGCGCTGCGCGACGTCCTGCGCGAACGGCTCGGCATCCCGGTCGTCGTCGACAACGACGCGACCTGCGCCGCGCTCGCCGAGGCCTACGACGACGACGGCGCGCTCGTCGCCCGCCACCTCGTGATGTTCACGATCGGCACGGGCGTCGGCGGCGGGATCGTCATCGACGGCCGCGTGTACCGCGGCGCGACCGGCGCCGCCGCCGAGCTCGGCCACACGATCGTCGGCGCCGACCTGCGCGCGACGCCCTTCGCCCACGACGACGGCCGCTTCCCCCAGCCCGGCTCGCTCGAGTCGCTGGCCGCAGGGCGCGAGCTGTCCGCCCTCGGCCACGAGCACGGCCTGCCCGACGGCACGACCGTGCAGGCAGCGCGCGACGGGCACCCCGGCGCCTGCGCCGCGATCGACCTGCTCGGACGGCGCCTGGGCATCGGGATCGCGAACGCGATCAACACGTTCGATCCCGATCTCGTCGTCGTCGGCGGCGGAGTGTCGGCGGCCGGCGAGATGCTGCTGGGGCCGGCGCGCGAGGAGGCCGCGCGCTTCGTGCTGCACGGCGTCGGCACGGCGACGCAGATCCGCCAGGCCCGCTACGGCCCGCGCGCCGGCGTGCGCGGCGCGGCGCTGCTCGCCGGGCAGGAAGCGCTGCACCCACACGCGGCGGGCGCGCTGCGATGAGGATCGCGCTCGCCGTCGACCACGCCGGCGTGCCGTTGCACGACGTCGTCCGCGACGCGCTCGTCGCCGGCGGGCACGAGGTCGTCGAGCTGGGCGAGCACGACGACTACCCGAACGTCGCGCTGTCGGTCGGCGTCGCGATCGCGTCGCGGCGCACCGCCGAGCGCGGGATCCTCGTCTGCGGCTCGGGCGCCGGCGTCTCCGTGGCGGCATCGAAGATCCCGGGTATCCGGGCGGCGACGTGCCACGACCACTACACGGCCGCGCAGTGCGTGAGCCACGACGACTGCAACGTGCTGTGCCTCGGCGCCCGCGTGATCGGCCCCGCGGTCGCGGCAGAGCTCGCGCAGGCGTTCGCGGGCGCGTCGTTCAGCGGTGAGGAGCGCCACGTGCGCCGCCTCGGGAAGATCTCGATCTTGGAACGCGATGGACTGGAGTCGAAGCTGTGAGCAGCGTCTTGAACGTCAACGAGCGCCTGGCCGCGCTGACGCAGGCCGGCACCGCCGTGTGGCTGGACCAGATCCGCCGCTCGCTCACGCGGGGCGGTGAGCTGCGCCGGCTGGTCGACGAGGACGCCCTGCGCGGCGAGACCTCCAACCCGGCGATCTTCGAGAAGGCGATCCTCGGCTCGCAGGACTACGACGAGCAGATCGAGCGCTGCGCCCGCGACGGCCTCAACACGCGCTCGGTGTACCAGGAGATCGTGATCCAGGACGTGCAGGACGCGGCCGACGTGCTGCGCTGCGTCTACGACGAGCTCGGCGGCGCGGACGGCTTCGTGTCGCTCGAGGTCGACCCCGACCTCGCGTTCGACAGCGATCGCACGATCGCCCAGGCGCGGGAGTACTGGGGGCGCGTCGACCGGCCCAACCTCATGATCAAGATCCCGGGCACGCCCGAGTGCCTGCCGGCGATCGAGCAGGCGACGTACGAGGGCATCAACGTCAACATCACGCTGCTGTTCGCGGTGCAGCCGTACGCGGACGTCGCCGAGGCCTACATCCGCGGCCTCGAGCGTCGCCACGCGGAGGGCCTGTCGGTCGACGTGAAGTCGGTCGCGTCGTTCTTCGTCTCGCGCGTCGACAGCGAGGTCGACAAGCGCCTGGAGAAGCTCGGGCGCAGCGACCTGCAGGGCACGGCCGCCGTCGCCAACGCGCTCGCCGCGTACCGGCGCTTCGAGGAGATCTTCCGCGGCGAGCGCTTCGCCGCGCTGCTCGCCGCCGGCGCGCCGGTGCAGCGGCCGCTGTGGGCGTCGACCGGCGTCAAGAACCCGGCGTACCCCGAGACGAAGTACGTCGAGGAGCTCGTCGGCCCGGACACCGTCAACACGATGCCGATGGCGACGATGATGGCGTGCGCCGAGCGCCTCGAGGTCAGCGGCGCGACCCTGCACAAGGATCCCGCGCCGGCGCTCGCCGCCCTGGAGGAGGCGGGCATCGACCTCGACGACGTCACCGACAAGCTGCTGCGCGACGGCATCGACGCGTTCGTGACGCCGATGGAGAAGCTGCTCGCGGGCATCGAGGCCAAGCGCGAGGCGATCTTCACGGGCCGCCCGGCGACGATCGACGCCTCGCTGCCGTTCGAGCTCGAGGGGCCGGTCGCGGAGCTCGTCAAGCGCGCCGAGGTCGAGCAGGTCGCGCGGCGCATCTGGAAGAAGGACCCGACGCTGTGGGGTCCGCGCGACCAGCCCGAGGTCAGCAACCGGCTCGGCTGGCTGAACGCGCCCGAGACCTACGCCGAGCACATCGACGACCTCGAGGCGTTCGCGAGCGAGCTCGTCGACGAGGGCTACACCGACGCGGTGCTGCTCGGCATGGGCGGGTCGTCGCTCGCGCCCGAGGTGCTGCGGCTGAGCTTCGGCGAGCGCCGCCGCGGTCGCCTGCGCCTGCAGGTGCTCGACTCGACGGATCCCGGCGCCGTGCTCGCCGTGCAGGCGTCGATCACGCTCGAGCACACGATCTTCGTCGTCTCGACGAAATCCGGCGGGACGATCGAGACGATGTCGCTGTACGAGCACTTCTGGTCGCTGTGCCCCGCGGGCGCGCAATACGTCGCGATCACGGACCCCGGGTCGTCGCTGGCGACGCTCGCGGCCGAGCGCGGCTTCCGGCGTACGTTCCTCAACGACTCCGACGTCGGCGGGCGCTACAGCGCGCTGACGTTCTTCGGGCTCGTGCCGGCGGCGCTGATGGGCGTCGACCTGCAGCGCCTGCTCGACGGCGCCGGCGTCGCGGCGGAGGCATGCGCGGGCTATCACCCACCCGACCAGAACAGCGGCCTGTGGCTGGGCGCGGCGCTCGGGGCGCTCGCGATGGATCCCACCCACCCGCGCGACAAGCTGACGTTCGTCGTCGGCGACCCGATCTCGTCGTTCGGGATCTGGGCCGAGCAGCTCGTCGCGGAGTCGACGGGCAAGCTCGGCAAGGGCGTGCTGCCGGTGGCCGACGAGCCGCTCGGAGCGCCTGAGGTCTACGGGAACGACCGGGTCTTCGTGTATCTGCGCGACTCGGAGGATCCGAGCGAGGCGCTGGACGCCGGCGTGAAGGCCCTGGCGGACGCCGACCAGCCGATGGTGACGCTGTCGGCGGCGGGTCCCGAGGACCTCGGCCGGATCTTCTTCTTCGCGGAGTTCGCGACCGCGGTGGCGGGCTGGGCCCTCGGCATCAACCCCTTCGACCAGCCCAACGTGCAGGAGGCCAAGGACGCGACCGCGCGGGTGCTCGAGGGCATCGGCGAGGGCGGTTCGCTGACCGAGCCGGACGACGCCTCCGACGAGCAGCTGCGGGCGCTGCTCGGCGACGCGGGCGCGGACGGCTACGTCGCGATCCTCGCGTTCGTGACGCCGTCGGCCGAGGTCGACGCGGCCGCGGCCGAGCTGCGGTCGGCGATCCGCGCGGCGACGAGGCTCACGACGACGTTCGGCTACGGGCCGCGCTACCTGCACTCGACGGGCCAGTTCCACAAGGGCGGCCCGAAGGTCGGCCGCTTCCTCGTGCTCGTCCACGACGGCCCCGACGACCTCGCGATCCCCGGTCGCCCGTTCACGTTTCGCACCCTGAAGAACGCCCAGGCGGCCGGCGATCTCGAGACCCTGCGCGCGCACGGGCTGGCGGCGGAGAAGCTGCGACTCGGCGGCGCGGACGCCGCGGGCGCGCTGCGGGAGCTGACGGCGCGCGTGAGCGGTCTGCTCCGCTGATCTGCAGCCGGGCGCAGAGGTCGGGTCCGCGCTGCGCGTGCGGGTGGCCCTGGTTTGAAGGATGTCCCCACGAATTGGTGTGCGGATCGAATGCGCCGCGTGACCATCACCATCCCTGACGCGACGCTGGAGCGTGTCCAAGCCACGGTCGTCCACGGCGGAGCCTCCAGCGTGTCCGCGTACTTCGCGGATCTGGCTGCGCAGCAGACGCGCGAGGACGATCTCCTCGAGCTGATCGATCGACTTGATGGCGAGCTCGGTGCCCCTTCGGCGGCGGACGTGGAATGGGCGCGCCGAGTCACCGACGTCTAGGAGTAGCCCTCGACGCCTCGGCCGCAAAGGCCTGTGGTCAGCCCTCTACCGGATCCAGCGTCACCGGCATCCCGTGCAGACCGGCTGACGGAGCCGTCCCTTGCTCGTCGTCATGAGCCGAGCATGGAGGGACGCGCGGCAGCGGTACTTCTCCGGCCCCGACGGGGTTCTCGATGACGTACGTGGCAGCTTCGCCGTCGGCCAAGGCGCACCGCAGCAACCCGGGCGAACGGCAGACGGTGCGTGTACGATTGGTGTATGACCAGGTCACGCACGAACATCGAGCTCGACGACGACCATGTCGAGACGATCATGGATCGCTATGGCGTCCGCACGAAGACCGCTGCGGTGGATCTCGCGCTGCGCCACCTGGCCGGTCAGCCGATGACGCGGGACGAGGCACATGCGATGCGCGGTGCCCACGCGATCGGCGAGGTTCCCGAGGACGTGCCACCGATCGCCGCGTGATCCTCGCTGACACCTCCGCGTGGATCGAGTACGACCGCGCGACGGGCAGCGCGGTCGATCGCCGGGTCGAGGAGCTGATCACGACGGGGAGCGCGCTGGCGATCACCGAGCCCGTCATGTTGGAGGTGCTGGCAGGCGCGAAGGACGACCGGCGCGAGGAGCAGCTCCGGCGGCTGCTGCTCTCTCACCGGCTCCTGGCATTCGATGCTGTGATCGATTTCGACGGTGCCGCGCGGATCTACCGCCGGTGTCGAGCAGCGGGTGTGACGCCGCGCGGGATGATCGACTGCATGATCGCCGCCGTCGCATGGCGCGCCGGCGCGGCGCTCCTCGCCTGCGACGGCGATCTCGCTCGTGTCGCCGGCGTCGTCGGCATCGCGATGGATGACGCCTCGCTATGCACGTAGCAGCTGCCGGCGATGGCTCGATCGACCCCGCGTAGCAGCCGCCCCGCGACACCTGCCCGCCGCACCGCCGGTCCCGCGGGGCCGCGGCATCGCCCGGGGCGTAACCTCGGTGGGGTGCATCGTCGCATCCTGCTGCTGGCCGCCTCGCTGCTGGCACTCCTGCCGGCCGACGCGATGGCCCGCGCCGGGGGCGGCTCGCACAGCTTCTCGGGCGGCGGCGGTCGCAGCTTCGGTGGCGGCGGGCGCGGCTTCGGCGGCGGCAGCCACTTCATCTTCTTCGGCGGGGGCGGCGGGGGTGGCGGCGGCATCCTGGTGCTGATCGTCATCGTCGTGATCGTGCTGTTCCTCGTCTCGCGCAGTCGCCGCAACCGCGGCGCGTAGCGCATGGGCCTGCGGTCGCTGTTCGGCGGCGGCGGAGGCGGCCGTCGCGGGGCCAAGCCCGATCGCGAGGAGGCCGTCCGCCTCGCCGCGGTCGAGGCCGCCGAGGACGACCCGCTGTTCGACGCCGAGCTCGTCCAGCAGCGCGCGGCGGCGCTCTTCGTCGCGATCCAGCGCGCCTGGAGCATCGACGACGTCGCGGCGCTGCGGCGGATGGTCGGCACGGAGCTCATGGTCGAGTGGAGCGCGCGCCTGGCGGACTTCCGCCGCAAGGGCTGGCGCAACACGGTCGACGTGCTCGACGGACCGGACGTGCGCTACGTCGCCATCACGAACCGCGCCGGCGACGACGAGGATCGCGCGGTCGTCAAGATCACCGCGCGCCTGCGCGACGTCGTGGTCGATCGCGCCGGGCACGTGCTCCCCAGCGACGAGGGCGAGACCGCGCGCGTCAGCGAGTACTGGACGCTCGGCAAGCGCGCCGGTGCGTGGATCGTCGCGTCGATCGAGCAGGAGCGCGAGGGCCGCCACCACCTCACCTCACCGCTCGTCGCCGCGCCCGAGGGCGACGCCGCGCGGATCCACGCGGAGGCCGTCATGGAGGTCGCGAGCGCCGACGGCGTCTCGGCGGTGCAGGCGGGGGAGCTGCTGTCGCCGGGGTTCTCCGGCGACGCGCGCGCCGCCGCGCTGGACCTCTCGCTCGTCGACGGGCGCTTCTCCCCCGACGTGCTCGCGACCGCGGTCGGCGAGGTCGTCGACGCGTGGGCGCAGGCGATCGACGGACCGGACGCGCCGCTCACCGCGCGCACCACCCCGCAGGCGCTGAGCGCGCTGCTGTACCCCGGGGGCTCGCAGCGCGCGCGGCTCGTCATCCGCGGCGCCGACGTCAAGGCGACGACGATCGTGGCCGTGACCGCGGGCCCGCCGCCCGAGGTGACGCTCGAGCTCGAGGTCGCGGGCTTTCAGTACGTCGAGGATCGCGACACGACCGCGGTGCTCGCGGGCGGCAAGCGCCGCCGCACGACGACGCGCCAGCGCTGGACGCTCCGACTGTCCGACGACCCGCGCCTGCCGTGGGTCGTCGTCGCGGCGTCCGGCATCGTCCCGCGCTGACCTGTTGCCGGCGCCACCGCCCGCGCCGCCCGAGGCGCCCGCGCTGACGCCGGCAATCAGCGCGCTCGCACCGTTACGTCGCCAGAGTCCGTCTTCGCGTCGATCGAGCGCGGCGCGTGGTCGTCGCGGCCGATCCCGTGGACGTCGACGTGGCCGGAGCCGGTGCTCGTATCCAGCGCCCAGTCGCCGCCGGGCACCGCGACATCGACGTCGCCGGAGTTCGTGACCGCAACCACGCGGCGCAGACCGCCGCCCGCGGCGTCGATCGACACGTCCCCGGAGCTCGTCCGACCCTCGATCGCCGCGGCGTTCGCGGCATCCACGCGCACGTCGCCGGAGTCCGTGTACGCCCACACGAGCCGCTGGCGGCCGGTGAGCGCCACCCCGACGTTGCCCGAGCCCGACTGCAGATGCGCGCTGCGGACCGCGATCCGATCGGCGTGCACGTCGCCCGAGTCCGCCGCGACGACCACGTCGATTCCGGAGGGCACGGTCACGCGCAGGTCCGCCGAGCACTCGAACGCGAAGCCGTCGCAGTCGCTGTCGATCGTCAGGACGCCGTCCTTCACGCGCTGGCGGTAGGTCGGCTTGCTGAACACGTAGTGGCGCGTCTCGCGCACGGAGACCCGACGGCCGCTCGGCACGAGCCGCACGTTGCCGCTGCCGTCGCGCACGACGATCTGGCGCACCGTGCCGGCGACGGCATGCGTGCGCACCGACTCCTCGGTGAACACGAAATGCACGAGGGCGAGCCCGCCTCCCACGACGATCGCGAGCGCGACGACGAACAGCAGCACGAGCCTCATGGGGATCCCTTCGCGAGCACGGTGGACATGGGCTTGAGTCTGCCCTCGTGACGGCCACCGGAACAGGGGGACAGCAGGCATGCGAGCATGCGGCCTGCCCCCGCGCGCGACCCCCGGCGCACGCGACCCGCCGCACACCCGGGCCAACGAATCGTCACGCGAATGTCACAAGCGGACAATGTCCGGGGTAGACAGACCGGCCTATCCTCCGAATCGCACGTCATTCGGGGGTCCACATCGAAACGCGGAGAGCGCTTTGGCACAGATCGGCTTCGTCGGGCTCGGACGCATGGGCGGCAACATGGTCACGCGCATCCGCCGTGACTCCGACCACGGCGTCGTCGCCTATGACCGCGATGGCGCGGCCGTGGCGCGGATCGCGGACGCGACCGGCGCGGTCGCCGCGGACTCGCTGGCGGACCTCGTCGGCAAGCTCGACGCGCCGAGGATGGTCTGGATCATGGTCCCGGCCGGCGGCCCCACGCAGGGCACGGTCGACGAGCTGACCGAGCTGCTCGACGCCGGCGACATGATCGTCGACGGCGGCAACTCGAAGTGGACCGACGACAAGGCGCGCGCGGCGACGCTCGAGCCGCAGGGCATCGACTACGTCGACGTCGGCACGAGCGGCGGCGTCTGGGGCCTGGACGTCGGCTACTGCATGATGGTCGGCGGTCCCGATCCGGCCGTCCAGCGGCTCGCGCCGATCCTCGACGTGCTCGCCCCCGAGACCAACGAGCTCAGCGCGAAGGCGATCGGCCCGCGCGGCTGGGGGCACTTCGGCCCGTCGGGCGCCGGGCACTACGTGAAGATGGTCCACAACGGCATCGAGTACGGCCTCATGCAGGCCTACGCCGAGGGCTTCGACCTGTTCGACAAGTCCGAGTACGAGCTCGACAACGCGAAGATCGCGCACCTCTGGAACCAGGGATCGGTCGTGCGCTCGTGGCTCTGCGAGCTCGCCGCACGCGCGTTCGAGATGGAGGGCAACGAGATCGCCGCGCTCAGCCCCTACACCGCCGACTCCGGCGAGGGACGCTGGACGATCGAGGACGCGATGGCCAAGGACGTCCCGACGCCGGTCATCACCGCATCGCTGTACGCCCGCTTCTACAGCCGCGGCAACGGCGACTTCACGCATCGCATGCTCGCCGCGCTGCGCGCGCAGTTCGGCGGCCACCCGACGAAGAAGGCGACCGACGGGTGACTCCCCCGCCCCCCGCTGCAGACCAGGAGCCCAATCCGCTCGTCGAGGCGCTCGAGCGCCTGCCGGTCCACCCGACGGTGCTCGTCATCTTCGGCGCGACCGGCGACCTCGCCAAGCGCAAGCTGCTGCCCGCGCTCTACAACCTCGCCCACGAGGGCGCGCTGCCCGAGCACTTCGCGCTCGTCGGCAACGCCCGCTCGGAGTACTCCGACGACGAGTTCCGCACGATGGCCGTCGACGCCGTGCGCGAGTTCTCGCGCCGCGAGCCCAACGAGAAGGTGCTCCAGAAGCTCTTCGAGCACGTGCGCTACATCAGCGGCTCGTTCGGCGACGACGCGGTCTTCGAGACGCTCGCGAAGATCCTGCCCGAGGTCGACGAGGCGGCGGGGCAGCCGCTGAACCGCTGCTTCTACCTCTCGACCGCGCCCGAGTTCTTCCCGATCATCGTCAAGCAGCTCGGCGCCCACGACCTCGAGGACCACGACGGCAGCGAGGTCCGGGTCATCATCGAGAAGCCGTTCGGCACGACGCTCGCCGAGGCGCGCGAGCTCAACCAGACCGTGCTGTCGGTCTTCGCCGAGCGCCAGGTCTTCCGCATCGACCACTACCTCGGCAAGGAGACCGTCCAGAACGTCCTGGCGCTGCGCTTCGCCAACGGGATGTTCGAGCCGCTGTGGAACCGCAACTACATCGACCACGTGCAGATCACGGCGTCCGAGGACATCGGGATCGGCACGCGCGCCGGCTACTACGACAAGGCCGGTGCGCTGCGCGACCTCGTCCAGAACCACATGCTGCAGCTGCTGACGCTGCTGTGCATGGAGCCGCCGGTCGACTTCTCCGCCGACGAGGTGCGCGACGAGAAGGTCAAGGTGCTGCGGGCGATCCACGCGCCGACCGAGGCCGAGGTCCCGAAGATGGCGATCCGCGCGCAGTACAGCGCCGGCAACGTCGCCGGCGTCGAGGCGCCCGGCTACCTCAACGAGGCCGGCGTGCCCGAGGACTCGACGACCGCGACCTACGCGGCGCTGCGCCTGGAGGTCGACAACTGGCGCTGGGCGGGCGTGCCGATGTACCTGCGCACGGCGAAGCGGCTCGCGCGCAAGGTCACGGAGATCGCGGTGATCCTCAAGCCGGTCCCCCACCTCGCGTTTCGCGAGGACGGCGGCGCGCAGGGCGTGCGGCCGAACGTGCTCGTGCTGACCGTGCAGCCCAACGAGGGCGTGTCGCTGTCGATCGGGGCGAAGATCCCCGGCACGCGGATGGCGATCCGCCAGGTGCAGATGGAGTTCTCCTACGGATCGGCGTTCCTGTCGCAGTCGCCGGAGGCATACGAGCGCCTGATCCTCGACGCGATGCGCGGCGACGCGACGCTCTTCACCCGCAACGACGAGGTCGAGGCGCAGTGGCGCATCTGCGACCCGATCCTCGCCGCGTGGGACAAGATGCCCGGCCCGCTGCCGCAGTACGAGGCCGGCTCGCAGGGTCCGCAGGAGGCCGACGCGCTGCTCGACGCCGGCCGCGAGTGGAGGATGATCTGAGCCCCGCGCCAGCAACGGTCGACGCGGTCTGGAGCGCGCAGGACACGACGCCCGCGGCGATCGAGTCGGCGCTGCGCACGCTCGTCGATGACCGTCATCGCGAGAACCACGGCTACGTCGCCGCGCGCGCGCTGAACCTCGTCTGCATCGTCGACGCCGAGTACAGCGGCGAGATCGCCAACCGGCTGCGGCGCGTCGGGCGCTACCACGCGTCGCGCACCGTCGTCTGCTCCGTGGAGCCCGGCCGCACGACGATCGACGCGCTCGCGACGGTCGCCTCGGAGGCCGATCCGCGCCCGGGCGAGTTCTCGCTCATGCGCGAGACCGTCGTCGTGTCGGTCGGCGAGCGCCACCTCCCCCACCTCGCGCGGATCGTCGACCCGCTCGTCGTGACCGACCTCACGACGGTCGTCTGGTCGCCGCACGGCCACCCGGACGCCGTCGACTCGCTCGTGCGGCCGGCCGGCGGCTCGCGGCCGGTCGCGCAGTGCGTGCTGCTGGACTCCGCCGGCGAGCCCGACGTGCGCGACGCGCTGCACCGCGTCTGCTCGCTCGCCGAGCTCGTCGACGTCGTCGACCTCGCGTGGCTGCGCGTCACGCCGTGGCGCGAGCGCCTCGCCGCGCACTACGACCCGGCCGACCGCCGGCCCGAGCTGCAGACGCTGTCCAAGCTGTCGGTGCGCCACGGCTCGAACTCGCTCGTCTCGGGGCTGCTGCTCGTCGGCTGGATGTGCGACCGCCTCGGCTGGCGACCCGAGCGCCTGAACCGCCACGACGACCTGCTGCGCGGTCGCGCGCGCAGTCGCCGCGGCGAGGTCGAGCTGCGCCTGGAGCCGATCGGCGTGCTGCAGGTGCCGGGGCTCGCGGGCCTCGAGCTGCGCAGCGACAGCGGATCGATGCTCTCGCTCGAGCGCGGCGAGGGCGGGCTGACGGCGCGCCGGCGCGAGCGCAAGGGCTCCGAGCGCGCGTGGACGGTGCTCGGCGCGTCGCGCGGCGAGGCCGGCATCCTCGGCGAGGGCATCCGCCACGCGCTGCTGCCCGACTCGACCTACGCGCCGGCGCTGGCGGCCGCCCGGCAGCTGCTCGCATGAAGGCGATCCTGTCGGACATCCCGCTCGCGGGGAGCCCGTTTCCGCCGATCGCCGACTACGCCTTCCTGTCGGACTGCGAGAGCTCCGCGCTCGTGGCGCCCGGCGGCAACGTCGAGTGGATGTGCGTGCCGCGGATGGACAGCCCGAGCCTGTTCGGCGCGATGCTCGACCGCGACGCGGGCATGTTCACGCTCTCGCCGGCCGACGCGGCAGTCCCGGCCGGGCGGCGCTACCTGCCGGGGACGAACATCCTCGAGACGACGTGGGGCACGAAGACCGGCTGGCTGATCGTCCGCGACGTGCTGCTCGTCGGCCCCTGGCGCCACGACCGCGAGCGCTCGCACTCGCACCGCCGCTCGCCGACCGACTACGACGCCGAGCACGTCCTGCTGCGCACGCTGCGCTGCGTCAACGGGACGGTCCAGATGTCGATGGAGTGCGACCCGATCTACGACTACGGCCGCGCGCGCGCGAGATGGGAGTACACGGGCGACGGCTACGAGGAGTGCACCGGGACGTTCGAGGGCTTCGACGACGTCAGGCTCACGCTGACCTCCGACCTGCGGCTCGGGATCGAGGGAACGCGGGTGCGAGCGCGCACGACGATGCACGACGGCGACCTCGCGTACGTCGCCCTGAGCTGGAGCGCGCATCCCGGCCCGAAGACCTTCGCCGACGCCTACGAGCGGCTCGTGCGCACGGCGGACTACTGGCACGAGTGGCTCGCGCAGGGCGAGTTCCCCGACCACCCGTGGCGCGAGCACCTGCAGCGCTCGGCCCTGACGCTGAAGGGGCTCTCCTACGCGCCGACCGGCGCGCTGCTGGCGGCCGCGACGACGTCGCTGCCCGAGACGCCCGGCGGCAACCGCAACTGGGACTACCGCTACACGTGGGTGCGCGACTCGACGTTCATGCTGTGGAGCCTCTACACGCTCGGCTTCGACTGGGAGGCCGACGACTTCTTCGACTTCCTCGCAGAGGTCTGCGAGGGGCAGGACCTGCAGGTGATGTACGGGATCGGCGGCGAGCTGCGACTCGACGAGCACGAGCTCGACCACCTGACGGGCTACGAGGGCGCGCGGCCGGTGCGGATCGGAAACGGCGCCTACGAGCATCGCCAGCACGACGTCTGGGGCAGCTTCCTCGACTCGTTCTACCTGCACACGAAGTCGCGCGACGGCGTGCGCGAGGGCACGTGGCCGCTGATCTGCAAGCAGGTCGAGAAGGCGCTGACGCACTGGCGCGAGCCCGACCGCGGGATCTGGGAGGTGCGCGGAGAGCCGCAGCACTTCACCTCGTCGAAGATCATGTGCTGGGTCGCGGCCGATCGCGGCGCGCGGCTGGCGCGGCTGCGCGACGACACGGCGCGCGTGGAGCGCTGGCAGGCCGCCGCCGACGAGATCCACGCCGACATCCTGGCCCACGGCGTGGACTCGCGCGGGGTGCTGACGCAGCACTACGGGACGGACGCGCTCGACGCGTCGCTGCTGCTCGCGCCGCTCGTGCGCTTCCTGCCGCCCGACGACCCGCGGATCGTCGCGACGGTGAACGCGATCTGCCACGAGCTCACGGTGCACGGGCTCGTGCTGCGCTACCGCGTCGAGCAGACCGACGACGGCCTCGGTTCGCAGGAGGAGGGCACGTTCACGATCTGCTCGTTCTGGCTCGTGTCCGCGCTGAGCGAGATCGGCGAGGACGACCGGGCGCGAGCGCTGTGCGAGCGGCTGCTGTCCTACGCGTCGCCGCTGCTGCTGTACGCCGAGGAGATCGACCCGCTGTCGGGCCGGCACCTGGGCAACTTCCCGCAGGCGTTCACGCATCTCGCGCTGATCAACGCCTGCCTGCACGTGATCCGCGCCGACCACCGGATCTCCCTGAAGACACAGCCACTGGACGCGACACGACGGGAGGGCCTATGACCGCGGCGAACGTTCGCGTGTTCGACGACGGCGAGGCCGTCGCGCGCTACGCCGCCGATGCGCTGGCGTGGCGGATCGGCGACGCGCGCAAGAAGGGCCGCGAGGTGCACATCGCGCTGGCCGGCGGTCGCACGCCGCAGCGCGCCTACGAGCTGCTGGCCGACATCGAGGGATCGTGGAAGCACGTGCACCTGTGGCTCGGCGACGAGCGCTGCGTGCCCGACGAGCACCCCGATTCCAACGCGAAGATGATCCGCGAGTCGCTGTACGCGAACGCGCGCGCCGAGCCGCCTTCGCTGCATGTCCTGCAGTCGCCCGAGATCCCCGAGGACGCGGCGTGGCTGTACGGGCTCGCGATCCGCGACCGGGTGCCGGACTGCGTGTTCGACATCGTGCTGCTCGGCATGGGGCCGGACGGCCACACGGCGTCGCTGTTCCCCGGCCATCCGGCGCTCGCGTGCGTTGACGCGCCGTGCGTGGCCGTGCACGACGCTCCGAAGCCGCCGCCGCAGCGCGTGACGCTGACGCTGCCGGTGCTGCGCGCCGCGCGCTTCACGCTGCTGCTGGTGACCGGCGAGGAGAAGCGCGCGATGCTGGCGCGCGTGCGGGCGGGCGACGCCTCGCTGCCGACGGCGCTGGTGGGCGACGGGCTGGACGAGATCGCGTGCGACGTGGCGGCGGCGGGCTCCGGCGCGAGCGCCGGTTCGGCGTGACGACGCCGGTGAGGGCGATCGCCGCGTAGTCACCCGGGTGGTTCGCCAGGCCCGGCGCACGATCACCCCGGCCGGGCGTTTGACGCGCGCGACGCCGTGTGCGACCGTCCTGTCCGGGGAGCCGCTGCGGCAGGAACGCCGCGCGGCTCGAAGACTCAGGAAGGTGGGGGATCGCATGGTTCGTCGCGGCGTGTCGGTGATCGGGGTCGTTGGGGTACTGCTGGGGCTCGTGCTCGCCGGGACGGCGCAGGCGGCCACGTTCACGCGGGACGTCGGCACGACGACGACGTTCTCGAACTCCGCCTCGATCCCGATCGCCGACGGGCACTGCAACGACACCCGCTTCTCGAAGGACGTGCAGGGCAAGTCCGACCCGTACCCGTCGACGATCGACGTCGCCGGCGTGTCGGGTCCGATCACGCAGCTCGAGGTGACGCTGCACGACATCTCACATCGCTACCCCGAGGATCTGCGCGTCCTGCTCGTCGGGCCGGCCGGGCAGTCGGTCATGCTGATGAACCGCGCCGGCAGCGGCGACGACATCGGTCCGCTCGACGACGTGACGCTGACGTTCGACGACTCGTGGGACGACCAGCTGAGCGACCAGTCGGCGCATGTCAGCACGAGCTACGGCACGGGCTACGGCTGCAAGAGCATCGCGGTGCAGTCGCCGCTGCCCGCGCCGGCTCCGGCTCCGCCGTACGGCACCGCGCTGTCGGCCTTCGACGGGACGAACGCCAACGGCCAGTGGAAGCTCTACGCCGTCGACACGTTCGACGGCTTCACCGGCGTCATCGACGGCGGCTGGAGCCTCGACATCGCAACCGGCATCTCGATCGAGGACGGCGAGTGCTACGACGGCCCGCCGCAGCAGACCCCGGCGAGCCAGTACCCGTCGACGATCGGCGTCGCCGGGATGACGGGCGCGGTCAGCGACGTCAACGTCACGCTGCACAACTACTCGCACCGCACTCCGGGCGACGTGCGGATGCTGCTCGTCGGCCCGCAGGGCCAGAAGGTGCTCGTCATGCACCACGCCGGGACGGCGGTCGACGACAACGGCGACGTCGACTACGACAACAGCGCGATCAAGGACCAGACCGTGACGCTCGACGACGCGGCGGCCGGAACGCTGCCGACGCCGATCGTCAGCGGCACGTACAGACCGACGCAGGTCGACGGTGACGAGGACAGCCAGATCTGCGGCAACTTCCCCGCCACCGCCTCGCTGCCGGGCGCCGCTCCCGCGGCGCCGTACTCGACCGCGCTGAGCGCCTTCGACGGCACCGACGCGAACGGCACGTGGTCGCTCTACATCGTCGACGACTACGGCGACAACGAGGGCACGCTCGACGGCTGGAGCCTCGACATCACGACGAACCAGTACGACAACTCGGTGCTGGCCGACCATCCGGCCGGCTACTGGCGCTTCGGCGAGGCATCGGGGACGACGGCGTTCGACTCGTCGGGCAACGGCAACAACGGCACGTACCTCAACGGCCCGCTGCTCGGCCAGCCGGGCGCGCTCGCGCTCGACCCCAACACGGCGGCGTCGTTCGACGGCGTCAACGACAGCGTGCGCGTGCCGGATGCGAACTCGCTCGACGTCGGCGACTCGTTCACGCTCGAGGGCTGGGTCAAGCGGGCGTCGGACACGCAGTCGCAGACGCTCTTCAACAAGGGCGGCAACGGGTTGCAGCTGACGGTCATGAACGCGTCCAACGGCAACCAGCTGTGGCTGCGCAAGGCGAACATCACGACGATCGCCCACTCGGTCGGCGGGGTGCCGGCCGACGGCAGGTTCCATCACGTCGTCGTGACGCGGACCGGTGCCGGCAACGCGACGTTCTACATCGACGACGTGCCCAGCGGGGTGATGCTCGCCCCGGCCCAGGTGATCGCCGACACGGCGTTCCCGCTCGTGTTCGCCGACGCCGGCAAGGTCGTCAACGTGTTCGACGAGTTCGCGCTGTACCCAGACGCGCTCAGCGCGGCGGCGGTCGACGCGCACTACAAGGCGGGGCTGGGGATCGTCTCGCCGTAGCTGTGCGCGGCCGACGGGTGCCCTGGCCGCGCGGTCAGGGCCGGCACCGGTAGGAACTTGCGGTCGTTGACGACGAGATGGGCGTGGTGTTCGCGCCACCGAGCGGTGCCACCCAAGCCGCCGGTGGCGCTTGCGTCGTTGCCGGGCCGCGCAAGCCTTCGATCCGGTGCGCTTCGGGATCCTCGTTGCGATCGCACGCGCGGACGACGACAGCGCGTTCGCACCCCACCGGATGCCCGGAAATCGGCCCGATCGTCCGCGCCCGCCCGCGCGCCCAGGGATACTGTCGGCCGAGGTCCGATGCCGTCGCCCATCATCACGTCCGCCGCCAAGATCATGTGCGCCCACGGGGGCCAGGTCACGCTGATCCCGAAGCAGATGAAGGTGCTCGCCGGCGGGCAGCCCGTCATGTGCGTCGGCGACATCGTCGGCTCGCCGATCGTGGGGTGCGCGCAGCCGCCGACGCCCGCGACCGCGCCCTGCCTCGTCGTCGCGAGCGAGATCCCGATCCCGATGGTGGGCATGTCGCCCACGGTCATGGTCGGCGGCAAGCCGGTCCTGCTCGCGGGGATCAACGGCATCACGAGCGGGATCCCGCCATCCCCCTTGATCGTCGCCTTCCCCGGGCAGACGAAGGCGATGGCGTAGGCCGGACCGATGGGACTCGACGAGTACGACGTCATCCGGGAGCTCGGCCGCGGCGGCATGGCGGTCGTGCACCTCGCCCGCCAGCGCGACCTGCAGCGCCTCGTCGCGCTCAAGGAGCTCGGCGGCTTCAACGCCCGCGACCCCGCCTTCGCCGAGCGCTTCCTGCGCGAGTCGCGCATGGCCGGCGGCCTCAACCACCCGAACATCGTCACGGTCTACGAGTACTTCGAGGACGGCGGCGTCCCCTACATCGCGATGGAGCTCATCGAGGGCGGCTCGCTGCGGCCGCTCGTCGGCGAGCTCTCGCTGCCGAAGGTCGCGCGCGTGCTCGAGGACCTGCTCGCCGCCGTCGGCTACGCGGGCCGCAACGGCATCGTGCACCGCGACCTCAAGCACGAGAACGCGCTGATCACGAAGGAGGGCCACGTCAAGGTCGCCGACTTCGGGATCGCGAAGGCCGCGGCCAGCGGGCAGGCGGGCCTGACCTCCGAGGGGATGACCGTCGGCACGCCCGAGTACATGTCGCCCGAGCAGGCCCTCGCGCGCGACGTCGGCCCCGCGTCGGACCTCTACTCGATCGGCTGCATGACCTACGAGATGCTGACCGGGCGCCTCCCGTTCACGAGCGACTCGCAGGCCGCGCTGCTGGTCGCGCACGTCAACGAGAAGGTGCCGGACGTGCGCGAGGTCGATCCGCTGATCCCCGAATCGGTCGCGCTGTGGGTCACGCGGATGACCGAGAAGGACCCCGACGACCGCTTCCCCGACGCCGCCGAGGCGTGGGAGGCGTTCGAGGAGGCCGTGCTCGAGTTCGTCGGGCCGCTGTGGCGCCGCGAGGCGACGCTCGAGCCGGCGACCTCGATCGACCTGTCGGACATCCCCGCGCAGACCGCCACGCCGCTGCGCCCCCCGGACTCGTCCAAGCGGCCCTCGTCGACGCCGATCGTCTCGACCACCGGCTACCAGACCTACCAGGCGCCCGCCGCGCTGCACGAGCTGCTCGGCACGGACGAGGGACCGGTCGCGCCGACGATCGCCACGCCGCCGCCGACCGCCCGGCCTGCGCCGCGCCACGTGACCCCGCCTCCGGTGCCGTCCATGACCGGCGCGCCCGCCGCTGTGAAGCCCGCCGCACCAGCCGAGCCCGAGACCGGACGCAAGCTGCCGATCCCCGCGATCGCGGCCGCCGCGCTGATCGCGGCCGTCGTCGGGTTCGTGGTCGGGACGTCGGGCGGCGGACAGGCGTCGCTGGAGAGCGCCACCGGCAACGGCTTCGTCCTGCAGGCGCCCGCGGGCTGGAACCCGGCACCCGCGGGCCTGATCGCCTCGCTCGGCTCGCAGGCGGTGGCGCTCGCGCCGCCCGGCGCGGCGGCCGGTCAGGGCGTGGCCGCGACCCGCATGCCGCTGGCCAAGGCGGTCTCGCTGCTCGGAGCCGGCGCCACCCACGTCAAGCTCGACGCGGGCGAGGCCGTGCGCGTCGCCGGCAAGGGCGACACCCTCTACGTCCTGCCGACCGACACCGACGCGCTCGTCGTCGGCTGCACGACGGCCGCCGCCGTGAGCAGCGCCTGCGACACGGTCGCCGGATCGGTGAAGCTGACGGGCGGTCACGCGGTCGCTCCCGGCCCGACCGCCGCCGGCGCCGGGGCGCTGCGGGGAGCGCTCACCCGCCTGCGCGGCGCGCTCACGAACCCGACCGGCGACCTCGCCGCGGCGAAGACGGCGCGAGTCCAGGCGAGCGCCGCATCCGCTCTCGGCCACGCGTACAGCACCGCCGCGGGCCAGGTGAAGGCCGCCGACGCCGGCGCGCTCGCCACCGCGGCTCGCGACCGGCTCGCGACCACGCTGACGGCGATCGGCGGCGGGTGGGCGCGCTACGCGACCGGGGCGCGCGCCAAGAGCGCGACCGCGACCGCCGCCGCGCGCTCGGCGATCGCCCGCGGGCGCGCGCGACTGGCGAAGGCACGCGCGGCGCTCGCCGCCGTGGGATATCCGGCGGGAGGTTGAGATGCGAACGGCAGTCATCGCCATCGCAGCAATCGTCGTCGCGGCCGTCGTCGGCTTCCTCGCCGGCGGCGCGTTCGGCGGCGACGATGCGAGCCTGAAGGGCAAGGCGCAGCCGATCGGCAGCGCCGCTCAGGCCGTCACCTCGGTCACGCCCGGCCCGGCCGCGCCGGCGCTGAAGGTCGCGTCGTCGGGCTCGTCGTCGAGCGGCGGGTCGAGCTCGGGCGGGTCCAGCTCGGGCGGGTCCAGCTCGAGCGGCAGCTCCGGCAGCGGCGGCTCCTCCGGCGGCGGCTCCTCCGGCGGTAGCTCCTCCGGCGGTAGCTCCTCCGGCGGCAGCTCCTCCGGCGGCAGCAGCTCGGGCGGCAGCTCCGGCGGCGGCAGCAGCGGCGGCAAGTCCAGCGGCGGCAGCTCGAGCGGCGGCAGCACGACGAAGCCGACTCCGCCTCCCCCGCCGCCGCCCCCCGAGGTCATCCAGGAGTAGCGGCACGGCGGCCAGGCCGCCCCGCCCACAGAACCCCGATCGGCACGCCGTGCCGCGTCGAGCCAGCGCGCGACACGGCGGGGTGCGCGGCGATTCCCACGAACTGCCGGCCGCGCGGCGATCCACGACCGCCGGCCGCTAGGCGATCAGGCGATCGTCCCGGCCACGCGCTCGGCCTCGCGCTCGAGCGCGTCGCCAGGGTCGGAGACCGTCAGCTCGCCGCTCGTCGGCGCGCCCCGCTGCTGGACGACGTGCGTGAGCTCGTGCCCGAGCAGGCGGTCGCCGGCGCTCGAGCCGGGCGCGTACTCGCCGCCTGCGAAGTAGATGTCCGCACCGGTCGTGAAGGCTCGGGCCTGCACGGAGCGCGCGAGCGCGCCCGCCAGCGAGTCGGTATGCACGCGCACGTCGGAGAACGAGTCGCCGAGCGCGGCGGACATGCGATCGCGCACGGCGGGCTCCAGCGGCGCCCCGCGCCCGCGGCGAGCCGCGATCTGCGCGGTGACCTGGGGATGCACGCGCCCGCCGGCGAGCAGGCCGCCGCCGTCGGAGAAGGGTGAGCTCATGACGTCGGTTCCTTCCTCATGTCCCTGGACGGTAGACGGGATTCTGGCCCTTGGCAACGACGACCTGCGTCTTCGTCGGCGCGCCCGGGGTGAAACGCACGACCTTGCCGAGCGGCTGGGTACACGCGGCATCCGACTGCACGGCCGTGAGCTCCTGCCCGTCCGGTCGCCAGGTGACGTCGCAGGCAGCGGTCCCGGTCGGCTTTGCGTCCTGCAGCGAGAGGTCGCCGGAGTCGGTGAATACGACCTGGTAGCCGGTGCCGTCGAGGTTCGCGATCGCGGCGATCCGCGTGCCGCCGGGCGAGAACGTCATCGACAGCACGCCCTTGCCGGGCGTCTCGGGCGTCGCGGTGCGGCCCTTCCACAGCAGCGGCTCGGTCGTGAAGGCGTGCGTCGTCGTGTACTCGCGCACCGCGACGATCGCCGGGTTGGACTCCTTGTGGCCGCCGACGAGCACCATCTTGCCGTTCTTGCTCCACGTGATCCGGCCGTCGAGGTCCCAGCCGTCGTCGGGCAGGCACAGCTCGCCGACGTCGGCCTGGTCGACGCGGCCGAAGCAGAGGTCGCCGTCGCCCTCCTCGACGCGGATCATCGCGAGCGTCACGCCGTCCGGGGCCATCGTCGGGCGGATGAGGTCGTCGGAGCCGTCGTAGACGGTGTGCGGCTTGGCGCCCTCGCCGGAGCCCACGACGAGGAACTTCGAGCCGGAGCGGTAGATCAGCTGGCTGCCGTCGGGGAAGTAGGACGGCTCGACCGCCGTGCCCGGCAGCGCGAACAGCTCCTTGCCGCCGATCGGGTTGAGCACCGTCGTGCGCGAGGTCGTCTGGACCGCGAGCGGCGACGGTCCGCTGGAAGCGCTCACCGTCACCTGCGCGCCCTTCTTCGCCTTCTTGCCGACGGCCGGCACGACCGCTGTCACCGAACCGGCGGCCACGGGCGCCGCGGCCGTGACGACCGTCGTCTTCAGCCCGAGCTTCTGCAGCGCGGCGACGTACTTCGTCACGGTCATCTTCGCGAACTTCGGGATCGTCACGGTGCTGGCGGCCGTCTTCTTGGCGACGGCCGCGGCGACGGCGGCCTTCTTCTTCTTCTTCGCGGCCGCCTTCTTCTGCTTCGCGGTCGGCGGCGGCTTCTGCAGGAAGATGCGCACCGACGTGCCGCGCGGCACCGACAGGTCCGCGTCCGGGATCTGGCTGCGCACGACGTACTTGTCGGGCGGGTTCGAGGGCTGCGTGTCGCCGAGCTGCAGGCCGCTCTTGCGCAGGCGCGCGTCGGCGGCCGTCGTCGTCAGCCCCTCGAGGTGCGGGACGTCGACGGTCGTCGAGGCGCCGGCCACGACGATGCTCACCGCCGCGCCCTTGTCGACCTTCGTCCCGGCCGACGGGACCTGCTCGATCACGCTGCCCGGGTCGGCATCCGCGTCGATGCGGTTCTGCACCGGCTGGGCGAGCACGAGGCCCTCAGCGCGCAGGCGCTTGAGCGCCACGAACGAGTTCGGCGCGTCGACGAGCTTCGGCACGCTGACCTTGCGCGGCAGCAGCAGGTAGAGCAGGATGCCGGCGAGCGCGAGCAGCAGGAGCAGCCCGATGAGCCACAGCGGGATCAGCGGCTTCTGGCGATAGACGATCTGGCGCGCCGTCAGCGGAGCGTTCGCGTCGCCGGGTCCGCCGCGCAGCCGCGAGAGCGTGCTCGCGTCGAGCTTGAGCTTCGCGAGCGGGTTCTTCAGGCGCGGGAGCTTCGGGCGCGGGAACGTCACGCCCTTCGGGCCGACCTTGACGCCGGAGGCGGTCCTCTTCGCCTCCTCCTTGGCCTTCTCGGCCATCTTCTCCTTCAGGCTCAGCTCCGCCTCGCTGGGCTCGGGCGCCGTCGCGACGACATCGACCCCGACGCGATGCTCGGTGACGCGGCCGAGCGGCTTCGGGAACCGCGGGCGCAGCGTCAGCGTGTCGGCGCCGACCGCGCCCGCCTCGAGCGCGAGGTGGCCGCGCGTGAACTTCGTGCGCAGCTTGCCGCTGTCCTCGAGCGCGACCGGCCACAGCTCCTGCTCGGCGTTGCCGTCGTTGCGCACCGCCATCCGGTAGCGGGCCTTGAGCCGGCCGGCGTTGACCGTCGGCACGACCTCGACCGACCACGCCTGGAAGGGGCGCACCTCGAACTGCGCGATCGCGCGTGCGGCGACCGTGCCATGGGTGCGCGAGAGCGCGATCAGCTCGAAGGTCCAGATGCCGGCGGTCGAGCGGTAGTCGCGCGGCGGCGTGATGTCGATGCGCAGCTCGAGCTCGCTGTCGCCGCGGCCGGAGCCGAGCGGGACGAGGAACGCCGCCGCCGGCGACGCGACCGCCCAGCCCTCGGGCAGGCCGAGGATCGCGAGGTCGTAGTTGTCGACGATCTGGCTCTCGTTGCGGATCGTCGCGCGGAAGCCCAGGGCCGCGCCGGCCTCGACGGCGGGCACGCCGCCGAGGCCGACGGCGGGGTCGGCCGGGGCGACGACGAGCGACGCGTCGCCGCTGGCGGTCGGCGCGGGAGCTGTGGCTGGCGGAGGCGGTTGCTGCTGCTGTTGCGATGTGGGGGGCGGCGGTTGCTGCTGCTGCGCGGTCGGTGCGGCAGGCGGCGGGGGCTGCGGCGGGGCCGGCGCGGCGGGCGGCAGAGGTTGTGACGCGGCCGGCCCGGGGACCGGCCCGGCGGGAGGTGCGGGCGTCGGCGGGACGGCCGGCGCGGACGGAGCCCCGAGCGACGGCGCCGCCCGGCGACCGATCGTGCGGCGCAGCGCGGGAATCCGCGGCTTCGGCATGCCGCGACGGGGCGCGGCGGGTGCACCACCGTCGCCTTCGTCGGGAGCGGGGGCGCCGGCGGGCGGCGGCACGGCGGGCATCGCGGTGGTCAGATCCGCACCCGGGGTGGCGGGCGGGGTCGCGCCGGCGGGCAGGATCGGCGGAGGGACGCCGCCAGACGAGCCGGACACGAGATCGGCGGCGCCCGGCACGGCACCCGCGCCCGGCGCACCACCAGCGCCCGGTGCGCCACTGGCGCCCGGCACGGCACCCGCGCCCGGCGCACCACCCGCGGCCGGTGCGCCACCAGCGGCCGGTGCGCCGCTGGCACCCGCCACGGCACCCGCGCCCGGCGCACCACCAGCGGCCGGTGCGCCGCTGGCACCCGGCACGGCACCCGCGCCCGGCGCACCACCAGCGCCCGGCACGGCACCCATACCCGGCGCACCACCACCAGCGGCCGGCGCACCACGTGTGCCCGGGGCGGCCTCGGCGGCACCTGCGGCGGGCTCGGCACCGGCAGGGCGCGCGCCGCTCGCCGGCTCGGTACCAGCGGAACTGTCCGCGCCCGCCGTGCGACCTTCGCCCCCGTCCTCGGGGTCGGCGCCCGGACCGTCGCGGCGCGGCGTGCCGCGCGCGGCTCGGATGCCGCCGTCCTCCGGGTCCTCGCCCGCGGGCGCGCCGCCGCGCGCGTCGTCCGCGCCGACTCCGGCACCGCCATCCTCGGCGCCGGTCTGCGGATCCTGGCCCGTCGTCGTCGTCGCCGTCTCGTCGTCGTGTACCGCCGATTCCGGGACCGCCGCGACCATCGTCGTCGGCGCCCACGCGAGGTACTCGCCGCAGCGCTCGCAGAAGTCGCGCCCCGGCGCGTTCTCCAGACCGCAGCTGCGGCAGCGCAGGCCCTCGGTCACGGATCGTCTCCGCTGTCCTCCGGACCACCCGCGGGCGGCTCGCCGAACGGCGGGCGCATCTCCGGCGGAGTCATGCCGAGGCCCGTCTCGAACGGCGCGGCCGGGACGTCGGGCAGCGTCTTGACCTCACGGCCGCGGCGCACGCGCAGCTTGTAGTGCGCGTGCACCGGCTTCCAGCGCTCGATGCAGCGCGCGACCGCCATCTGCGTCTCGGGCGGCAGCGACTGCTCGCAGACGACGTCGAACGACGCCGCGCGCGCCTGCGCCGGCGGCTCGTCGGCCGACTCGCTCACGACGACGCCGCCGTGGTCGTTGATGCGCAGCGTGACGTCCGGGAAGAAGAGGCTCAGCGCGAGCTGCAGGCCCGCGCGCGTCCCGCGCAGGCGCGCGAGCTCACCCGCCCGCCGGACCGCCTCGCGGCGCTGGTTCGCGGGCAGCGACTCGACCTCGTCGACGCCCAGCCACGTCGCCAGGCCGGCGAGCGCGTGCTCGGGCGCGAGGTCGACGTCGAGGTGCGAGGGCAGCGAGTCGAGCGTCGCCGTGATCGGGTCGAGCACCTCCTCGAGCGCCTGCAGGAAGCGCATCGCGAACGGCGGCGGCTGGTCGCGCCGCGCGGAGTGGTCGCGGCGGTAGATGTCGGGAACGCCCTTGCGCAGGTGCTGGCGCGCGGACACCGTCGGCGGTGCCGCGTCCAGCGGATGACCCGGCGCGGAGCCGTTGACGGCAAGCTCGAACGTGGTCATGTGCCCCGCATGGTGGCCTTCACGATATGCACCCCGGACGCGATCGTCTCGTCCGGCTCGAGCACGATGTGCGACCCAGCGGGCTCGGGCGACTGGCGACCGGTCACGAGATCGGCGCGGTACATCCGCAGCAGCCGGACGTACTCGACGCCCGCGATCTGGTGCACGACGCCGTACAGCTCGCCCTGGTTCAGCGCGCGACCGAACTCCCAGCCCTCGCCGTCGCCGCCCGCCGTGCCGCCGATCAGCGGGTTGAGGAAGCGGTACAGCTCGCGCAGCGTCTGCTCGCGGATGCGGACGAGGTCGGCGAGCGGCTCGGTCTGCAGCTCGACGACGACGCTGACCCCGCGCAGGCGCACCGGCGCGACGTGCAGCGTGGCCCCCAGCAGGCGGCGCTCGTCGAGGTGCTTGGAGACCTCCTCGAGCAGGTCGCGCGGGGGTTGCAGCTCGTCGAACTCCAGGCGCCGGTCGGCCGGGTGCAGCCGCGGGAGGATCCGCACCGCGACGGCGCTGCCCTCGTCCGGCGGCACGCAGACCGCGCGCGCGACCCGCGGCGACGCCTGCCGCGCGAGGTACTCGAAGTCCTCCGCGGTGACCGCGCGATGGCGCGCGCGCAGCTCCATCGCGCCGCGCATCTGCACGGCCTCGAGCTGCTCGGGATCGACGCCGCCACGCGCGCCCGCGGGGTTGACGACCGACGCGATCCCGGGCGGGCCGGCCTTCAGGACGGTGAGGGTCCCCGGGGCGACGTTGCCGCGCAGCCCGCCGCCCGAGCGGTAGCGCGACATCCGCAGCGTCGCGCCCTTCGGCGGCACGGCGCCGAAGTAGCGCCACGCGCCGTCGGCCTGGCGCACGGCGGGCGGCAGCTCGATCGTCCCGTGGGCGGCGTCGCAGACGTAGGCGCGATCCTCGGGGCCGCACTCGTCGAAGGACTCGCGCGGTCCCCAGCGCTCCCAGTTGCCCGACAGCGGATGGCGCACCTCAAGCCACTCGTCCTCCGACGGCGCCAGCATCGGCGGGCGCAGGACCGTGAACGACTGGCCCGGCGTACCGTCGCTCTCGCCGAGGACCTCGCCGTCGACGTGCTCGGCGTGCTGGCAGAGCAGGATCGCGCCGATCGGCCCGCCGGTGATCGTGAAGACCTCGGGCGGGCGCTCGTACGCCGCGCCGCCGGCCTCCTCGGGCGCCGCGATGCGGCAGCGCAGCCAGTGCAGGCGATGGCCGTCCAGCGGCACGCGCTCGCTGTCGCCGGACAGCTCGAGCAGCACCTCGCCACTGCCGAAGTTGAAGCCGCCGGTGGTGTCGTCGAGCACCGTGACCGGCTCCCAGACGATCCCGCTCGCAGCCGTCTCGCCCGTCGCCATCTCCCAGCGCAGCGGCGGGCGGCGCGGGTCCACACCGGCGCCGCGCGCGGGCTCGGCCTCGACCATGATCCGCATGAGCAGCCGCGAGAGCGGCTTGTCGAAGCCGAGGTGCATCGCGTCGCCGGCGGCCGGCAGCGCGGAGAACGCCGCGCGGTCGACGCCGATCGGGCGCGCGACGCCCGCGTCGACCCCGATGTTGCGCCGCTCGCCGTCGCGATGCACGACGTATGCGGAGGGCACCAGCGGCTCGATCGTCAGGCTCTCCGCGACCTCGAAGACGACGGACTCCTCGTACGCCGTGCGCACCGTGCCGATCTCGGTGTCGCCGGCGGCGATCGTCAGCGGCTCCTGCGGCGGCGCGGCGAGCACGAAGCGCACCTGCGTGCGCGCCGGCGTGGCGGGGCGCATCGGCACGCCGAGCAGCTCGAGCAGGTGGACGTAGATCTTGTCCGGCACGCGGTTGAGCCGATACGTCGTCATCTCCGTCATCCACGCGAACAGCTCGATCAGCGTGATGCCGGGGTCCGAGACGTTGTGCTCGGTCCACTCGGGGCAGCGCCGCGCGATCCGCGTGCGCGCCTCGGAGACGAGCTCCTGGAAGCCGCGGTTGTCGAGCTCGATCTCCGGCAGCCTCACCACGGCAGGACCTCCACGTCGATGACGTCGCCCTCTTCGGGGATGACGTAGAACGGATGCACGAGGTTGCGCACGCCGGGGACCTCCGGGATCTCGTACGTCAGCACGATCCCGAGGCAGCCCTCGTTGCGGCGGCCGAGGTCGAAGTCGACGTCGAGCACCGACGCGCGCGGCTCCCAGCGCTCGATCGCCTGGCGCACCGCGCTCTCGATCGCGCCGAACGCGGCCGCGTCGAGGACGTCGAAGACGTGGTCGTGGACCGTGCAGCCGAACTCGGGGCGCATCGGGCGCTCCCCGGGCGCCGTCGCGAGGATGATCGAGATCGCCTGCCCGATGTCGGTCTCGCCGTCCACGAGCGCGATCGCGCCGCGCTGGTCGACGCCGAGCGGGAACGCAAGTCCCGAGCCGAGGAAGTCGCTCATCCGATCATCACCGTGGCGCCCTGCAGCTGGAGGATCCCGGTCGCCTGGACCTGCACCATCGAGCCCTTGAGCTGCAGCTGACCGGTGGACTCGATCGTCACGCCGCCCGTGCCGCTGATCTTGACCTGCGCCGTCGACGTGATCTCGTAGCCCTGGCTGCCCTTGTTGGAGATCTTGCCGTCGGTCTGGATCGTGATCGCGCCGCCGGCGGTCGCCTTCAGCGTGAGGTCCTTGCCGGTGTTGATCTCCAGCGGACCCTGGTCGGCCGTGACCGTCATGTCCTTGCCGCTCTTCAGGATGACCTTCTCCTTGGTCTCGACGTCGAGGTCGCGCGGGAAGCGCGCCGCGAGCGAGCTCGAGTCCTTCACGAGGTCGGTGCCCGGCTTGTCGACGCCGTTGAAGAGCGCGCCGAGGATCACGGGCCGGCGCACGTCGCCGTGCTCGAAGCCGATCGCGACCTCGTCGTTGACGTGCGGCAGCGTGACCGTCCCGCGCGCATCGCCGGCGGCGCCCCACGCGATCCGCGCCCAGCCGCTCTCGACGGCGGGGTCGCCGAGGATCGGGTACTTCACCTTGACGCGGCCGAGATTGTCGGGGTCGCTGTTGTCGGTGACGACGCCGATGACGAGGTGGTCGGCGAAGCGCGGGGCCGTCCGCGCGCCGGCCATCGTCTCCGCGAGCGGCCGGCCGCCCGCTCCGATCGCGAGCTGCGTCGTGTAGCCGCGCGCCCCGTAGACGTGCACGGCCGAGACGATCCGATGCGTGCCTCCGAAGCGCGTTCCCACGCCCGACACCTTGACGTATGCGCCCGCGAGCAGCTTCGGGTCGCCCGATGCGACCGCCGTCCCCTGGACGCGCTCGTGGCCGAGATGCATCGCGCTGGCCTTCGCCAGCGCGTCCGCCTCGGCGTCGGTGGAGACGTACGCGTTCGGGAGCAGCACCTGGCTGCCGCTGACGTCGCCGTCGACCTTGCCGTTCTCGACGCTCGTCGACGCCTTCGGCGTCCCGTCCTTCGAGATCGCCTGCTTCTGCGTGACGTTCCATCCGCCGACGGTGACCTTCGCGACCTGGCCGACGCTGCTGACGCGCGGACGGAAGCGCTGCAGGGTCTCGCCGTAGACGAGCTCCGCGACCGGGTCCGCGGTCTGCGACGGATCGATGACGTGCAGCGCGCCGCCGGCGACGTCGAGCTCGCCGCCGTACGCGTGGACGAGGCCCGACAGGTACTCCCAGTCGGTCTCCCCCACCTGATGGCGCTCCTCGGCCGCACCGCCGCTGAGCTGGGCCAGCGACCCGACCTTGAGGCTGTTCTCGCCGGCCATCTTGCGGGCGATGTCCGTGACGGTCGTCTGGCGGAAGGTGCGGGTGGTCGTCTTGCGGTGCATGCGGTGGGACTTGTCGTGTGCGGTCACCGTCAGCTCGAGCACCGGATCGCCCGCGCGCGACGCGCCGAGCTCGGCCTCGACCGTCGTGATCTCGCCGTTGAAGACCTCGCCGAGCTGGCCGCCGACCGCCTTGGCGAGCTTGACGACGACGGCCGTGCCCAGGCTGAAGGCGGCGTTGTCGATCACCTTCAGCGCGCCGCTGTCGCTCGGGTCGGACTCGGCGAGGCGCAGCGTGCAGACGTCGGGCAGGCCGACGGTCGTCTCGACGCGAACCTCCATGATCGAGCTCGCCAGCGAGGGGTCGATCGCCGAGCCGCCGAGCAGGACCGTGCAACCGGCCGCGAGATCGGCTGCCGCCGCGACCGTGCTCACGCGGGCACCTCGGGGATCGTCAGGCGGCGGCCGGGGCGCAGCTTGAGCGGGTCGTCGATGCCGTTCGCGCGGGCGATCGTGCGCCAGGCGGTGGGGTCGCCGTAGGCGTCGTAGGCGAGCGATGGCAGCGAGTCGCCCTCGCAGACGACGCAGCTCGAGCCGGCCTCGGCTGCTCGCGTGGTCGGGTTCTGCGCGGCGGGGGTGCCGCCGCCGGTGCGCGGGTCGGCGGCCACCTGCAGGAGGTGCATCTGCGCCCAGGCGCGGACGGGCTCGCCGTCGGCGCGAAAGAGGACGTAGCGGACGTCGATGCTCGTCGGGACGGCCTTGAAGGACTCGAACGCGCCCCAGCGGAACGTGACGGTCGGGGGCGCGCTGCCGGCGCCGGAGCCGCCGCTCGGCACCTCCATCATCGCGAACAGCGCGTCGGTGATCGGTCGCACGCTCGGCTTGACGGGGTTGGAGAGCGTGACGTCGAACAGCAGCTCGAGCGTCATCTCGCGCGGCGAGCCGCCGACGAACTGCGGGACGCCGAAGCTCACGCCCGGGATGCTCTGGACCTGGTAGCCGTTGGTCTTGGAGATCGAGTACTGGGCGGGGTTGAAGAGGCAGTCGATCGGCGAGCCGCCCTCGATCTCGAGCTTCGCGCGCTGGACGCTCGTCGGGCTGGCGGCGGCGGTGTCGCCGCTGCCGGCGCCGGGCGAGGTCGTCGCGGGTGGGGCGGCGGGGGTGCCGGGCTGGTCGACGATCGCGAGCGCGGCGGGGACGGCGGCGCCCGCGACGACCGCTGCGGCGGCGACCGCGGCAGCGGTGTCGGGGACCGCCGGCGCGTCCGGCGGGACGGGCGGCTCGGGCGGCTCGCCGGCGGCGGCTGCCTCGGCTTGGGCCTGCGCCGCGGCCTCGGCGGAGTCGACGTCGGTCGGCACGCCGGCGGCCGCCGCCTGGGTCGCGGCGGCCTGCGCGAGGTCGGGAGGCAGGCCGGCCGCCATCGCAGCGGACACCGCGTCGGTCGGCATGCCGGCTGCGGCCGCTGCCGCCTTCGCCGCGGCGGCCATGCTCGCCGGCGTCGGGATGCCGCCGGCGGCTACGGCTGCGGCAGCGGCCCCGGCGGCGGCGATCGCCGCCGGAGGAAGACCGGCGGCCTTGGCGGCCGCCTCGGCCACGCCGGCCGGTGAGGTCGGGATCGACGACCCCCCGTCGCCGGCGCCGTCGTCGCCGCCGGCCGGGTCGTCGCCGCCGGCCGGGTCGTCGCTGGCGGCGTCATCGCCGCCGCCAGCGTCATCACCGGCGTCGTCGCCAGCCGCGTCATCGCCAGCCGCGTCATCGCCCGCCGCGTCATCGCCTCCGGCGTCATCGCCGGCCGCGTCGCCACCACCGCCCGCATCATCGCCGGCCGCGTCGTCACCACCGCCCGCATCATCGCCGGCCGCGTCGTCACCACCGGCGTCATCGCTGGCCGCGTCATCACCCGCCGCGTCATCGCCACCCGCGTCATCACCCGCCGCGTCATCACCACCCGCGTCATCACCCGCCGCGTCATCACCACCGGCGTCATCGCCACCACTGGCGTCATCGCCAGCGGCGTCACCTCCGCCAGCGTCATCACCCGCCGCGTCATCGCCACCGCCCGCATCGTCGCCCGAGTCGTCGCCGGCCGCGTCGTCACCGCCGGCGTCCGCATCCTCGCCTGCGTCGTCATCTCCGCCCGCGTCATCTCCGCCAGCGTCGTCGGCACCAGATGCATCCCCGCCACCGTCGGCGGCGTCACCGCCCGCGTCATCTCCGCTGGGGTCGTCACCACCCGCGTCATCTCCGGCGGCGTCATCACCACCGCCGGCGTCATCTCCGCCCGCGTCATCGTCAGCCGCCTCGTCGCCAGCCGCGCTGTCGCCGTCACCGCCGCCAGCGTCATCTGCACCGGCGGCGTCGCCGCCACCCGCGTCATCCCCGCCGGCGTCATCACCGGCAGCGTCGTCGCCTCCACCGCCCGCATCGCCACCACCGGCGTCGTCGCCAGCCGCGTCCCCGCCCGCGTCACCACCGCCGGCGTCATCCCCACCGCCCGCGTCATCTGCACCGGCTGCGTCGCCGCCGTCATCGGCACCCCCAGCACCGGTGTCGGCGTCGGAATCGCCGCCGCCGGTATCTCCGGCGTCGGACGCCTCGCCATCGTCCCCGCCCGAAGCGCCGGCGTCGCCGGATGCCGAGTCGCCACCGTCTCCCCCGCCGGCCTGCGCCGCGTCGCCGCCGTCCGCCACGCCGCCATCGCTCGCGCTCGTGGCGTCGCCGCCATCGCCTCCGCCAGAGCCGGCCGCGCCCGCGTCACCGCCGGAGCCTCCCGTCTCGCCGGCCGCATCGCCGGACCCGCCCGCGCCGCCGCCGGCGCCCGCGTCCGCGCCACCGGCGTCCGCGGCAGGTGCGTCGCCGGGTGTGGCGTCCGAGCCGGCCGCATCGCCCGCACCGGCGTCGGCGCCGGCATCCGCCGCCGGGGTGTCCCCGGTCGCGCCACCGGCGTCGCCCGCCGGCTGGTCGGCACCCGCGGCGCCGGCACCCGCCCCCGCGCCGCCGGTGCCCGGCAGGCCACCGGGCACGGCGGGCTTGGAGCCGCCGATGCCGAGCAGGTTCTCGAGACCCTCGGAGGCGCCCTTGCCCGGGTCGTCCTTGGGCTCGTCGGTCATGTGGCCATCACCGTCATGCCGGCGTGGGCGATCTCGAGCTCCTCACCGGCGATGTCGGTGCCGCCCGCCGACAGCACCGGCCCGGTCCAGCGAATCGGATACGCCTCGGCGAACGCCCACGCACGCACGACCTCGCCGTCGGCGTCGAGGAACGTGACCGTCACCGTGCGGCGGTCCGCACCGAGCAGGGTCTTGCGAAACCAGTCCTCGACGGCGCTGCTCGTCAGCCCGTTCGAGAGCACGAGATTCGGATAGGTGACCTGCCCCGGCAGGCGGTAGACCACGTCGTTGATCCCGCCCTCGCGGTACTCCAGCACGTCGACGACGGCCTCGAGTCCCTTGACGGACGCGAACGTGCCGAGCGTGAGCCCGTGTGCCTCGGCGGTGAACGCGGCCGCGGCGACGGCAGCCGTGCTGGCGACCTGCGGTGGTGGTGTGGAGGGAGATTGCATCAGCGGATGTCGTCGAGCAGATAGCCGAGCCGCTCGCGACCGTCGCGCAGCTCGTGGCGCAGGCGCTCGAGGACGTAGTCGGCGAGCGCGTCGAGGTCGGGTGCATCGGCACCCGCGGACCTCGGCGCGTTGCCATTGTGGGCGGACTGCGGTTCGGCGGAGGGCGCGGGGTTCGAGAACGGCGACGGCGAGGGCTGGGTGGCGGTGGGGGTCGGCGCCGCCTCCGCACGAGCGAGCATCGCAGTTGCGGCCCGCGGCGGCGGTCCCGGTGCCGCGTTGCGATAGGCGGCGAGGACGGCGGCGCGCGTCGGCTCGGGGCGCGCGCGGGAGACGCTCGGCTGCGGCGTCCGCGCGAGGACGGACCCGGCCGCCGGCACGAGGCCGGTCGACGGCGGTACGACCGGTGCCGCGAGCGCGACGCGGGCAGCGGCCGACGCCGCGCTGACGGCCGCTGCCGGTGTGGGAACGCCGGCCAGAGCCGAAGCCGAGCGTGAGGTCGCGGCGACGGAATGAGCCGGTCCCGCGTTCGGGGCGGGCGCTGCTCCAGGGTCGGTGACGGCGCTGTGGGCCGGCGCCGCGGCGGCACGGGCGGCGACCGCGCCGCGGGAAGGCTGTGTCGCGGCACCACCCGGGATCGGGTGCAGCCTCACGCGCTGGATCGCCGCTGCGGCGGGGCTCGCGTGCCGCGCGGTCACGATCGGCCGCCGCGTCCGCATTGCCGCCGGCGCCGGACCATCGATCGACCGGGCCTCGCCGAGTCCTCCCGCGGATGGCAGGCCGCCTCTCACGTGTGTGGGTGGCGGCGCCGCGATCGCGGCGCCCGCGGTCGCGTCGGGCGTCGCCGCCGTGCGGGCCGGCGGGGCCGCGTCGTAGGGCGTCGGCACGGGTGAGGCGGCGCCGATCGACGGGGGCGGGACGCTGGGCGCCGCCATCCGGGCGATCGTCGGACGGACCGGTGCCGAGTACGGGCCGGCGTCGGCCCGAGCTGGGGTCGCGCGCGCCCGAGGCGATGCCGCGGGCGCGACGGCGGGATCCGGCGCGACGGGCTCGGACAGCGACGGAGCCGGCCGCCGATCGGGCTGCCCGGCAGCCGTGCGCTGCAGGGACGCCGTGGGGCCGGAGGTCGCGGCGGTGGGGGGCGCCGCGACCGTCGCGGGCG
>DATAZX010000022.1:0-11697 GCA_036271815.1 Solirubrobacteraceae bacterium | reverse complement strand
GGGCCTTCTCGATCATCTCGCGCCGGTGGCCGGGCGAGTAGAGGATGCTGCGAAGTGGCTTCATCGGTCGCGATGCCCCGGACACGGACCGGGAGCGTCGAGGATCGACGCTCCCGGGAGTCCGTGCCATGCCGTTGCCGGCGGGGCCTACTTCGTCGTCTTGATACCCATCGCCTGGTTGCAGTACGTCCCGCCGAGCACCAGCTTCGCCGGGTCCGGCCCGGGGCTCTGGATGCTGCCGAGGCTGATCTGCGCGTTGATCACGTTCTGCAGGCTCTTCGCCGTCACGACACAGCTCGTCGGGAACACCTTCTGGCTGATGATCCAGTCGCCGTAGGCGTCCGTCATGTCGGCCGTCGACGTGTTCAGGCCCGTCGCCAGGTCGGCGATCGACTTGTTCGGGTTCGAGTACATGTACTTGACCGACTGCAGCCAGGCCTTCTCGAACGCGACCACGGCGGCCGGGTTCTTCTTCGCCCAGCCGCGGTTCACGGTGATCATGTTGAACGGCCGCGTCGCGAGACCCGGAACCGTGCTCGCGCGGATCAGCTCCTTGAAGCCCTGCCGCTTGAGGATCGTGAGCTGCGGCTCGGGGGCCGCGATGCCGACGACCTGGCCGTTCAGGAGCGACGCCGTGCGCGCTGCCGGGTCACCGGTGATGATGATGTTGTAGTCCGTGCCGACGGTCATGCCGTAGTGCTGCAGCATGGTGCGGATGATCCCGCCGTCTGCCGTCGCGAGACCCGATGCACCGAGCGACCGGTTGCGGAGGTCGGCGACGGAGTTGATCTTGGAGCTGACGACGAGGCTGTAGGGCGTGCCCGTCACGACCGGCATCGCGATCGCCACGTTCGAGTTGTGCGCGATGGCGATGGCGTCCGTCGTGATCGCGCCGATCGGGGTCTGATCCGCGGACACGGCGGCCTCGGCCGTCGCTGCGTCCTTGGTCAGGACGATGTTCAGCTTGATGCCGTTCTTGGCGAAGATCCCTGCCGCCTCGCCCACGATGTACGGCGCGTACAGCATGTTGACGCTGGCGAGCCCGAAGTTGATCGAGTACGTCTTGCGCGCCGCAGTTGCGGCCCGCGCATGCCCGGAGGCGGCGTCAGAGCTCGCCGTCCCCACGACCGCCGAACACGAGACTGCCACCACAGCGGCAATCAGGCCCGAGCGCGTTGCTCTTCGTCCCATTCCGCCCCCTTCCTCGAGAGATTCTGGACGCCCCGTTGCGTCCTGGTGGATTGACGGGAGGCGATGCTATCAGATATATTCTTTGCGTCAAGGGGCCCGCCGCGGGGCCCTCGCTGCAGCAGGAGGATCTGTGACGGAGCTTTCCGAGACGACCGCGACATCGCGCCTCGTCGGTTTTCTCTCTGACGTTCGCTACGGCGATCTGTCAGCAGATGCCGCACACGAGGCGAAGCGGCTGGTGCTCGACACCCTCGGCTGCGCGCTCGGCGGCCGGCAGAGCCCGCTCGGCGAGATCGCCGTGCGCTACGCCGGCCTGACGGGCAGCGCGCCGGCCGAGGCGACGGTCGTCGGCAGCAGCCCCGCGAGCGCGTTCGCGGCCGCGACGGCGAACGGGCGCATGGCGGGCGCGCTCGACGCCGACGACACCTTCGCGAGCGCCGGGCAGACCTCGCACCACGGCGGCTCGGCCGTCATGGCGTCGCTCGCGCTCGCCGAGCAGCAGGGCAGCTCGGGCAAGGCGCTGCTCGCCGCCGTCGCCGCGGGCTACGAGATCGGCGCGCGCTTCGGCGTGTCGGTTCCCGCCCGCGAGGTCGCACCGACCGCGGAGCGTTCGGGCAAGTGGCGGGTCGGTGGCGGGCCCGCGGGCGTGCTCGCCGCCTCGCTGGCCGCCTCGCACATCCTCGGGCTCGACGCGACCGCCGCCGTGAACGCGCTCGGCATCGCCGGCGCGCACATCGACATGCCGCCGCTCAAGTGGTTCGAGGCCGACGTCGCGCCGATGGTCAAGTCGCTCGACGTCGGCTGGAACAGCGGCACGGGCGTCGCCTCCGCCCAGCTCGCGGCGCTCGGCATGACCGGTCACGCGAACATCCTGGACGGCGAGACCGGGCTCTGGAACGCGCTCGGCTACGCCGCCTTCGACTACGAGACGCTGACGCGCGACCTCGGCGAGCGCTGGTACATGCTCGACGGCAGCTTCAAGCGCTGGCCGTGCCAGTACTGGGTGCAGCCCGCGCTCAGCGCGTTCTGGAAGATCCTCGACGAGCACGGGCTGCAGGCCGACGAGATCACGGCCGTCACGTTGCGGACGAACACGCGCAGCGGCGCACCGCGCTTCCGCCAGAAGCAGCCCGAGGGCTTCGTCACCTGCCAGTTCAACCTGCCGCACCCGGCCGCGATGCTCGCGCTGCGCGTGCCGCCGGGGCCGCGCTGGTTCGACGACGAGGCGCTCGGTGGCGCAGACGTGCGCGCGTTCCGCGAGAAGGTCGAGGTCGAGATCGATCCCGAGGCGCTGCGCGCCGGCGAGTGGATCGTCGACGGCATGATCCAGAAGATCCCCGGCAGCGCGGTGGTGCACGCGCGCGGAACGACCTTCGAGCAGCGCGCGGACGCGCCGTTCGGTGCTCCCTGGTTCGACGAGACGCGGCTCGACGACGACGCGCTGCGTCGCAAGGTGCGCGACATGGCGGCGCCGCTGATCGCGCGCGACGGCTCGGCCGCCGCGCGCGTCGATCGGTTCTGCGATGCCGCCCTGGCGCTCGAGGAGCTGGAGGACGTGCGCGAGCTGACGCGGCTGCTCACCGCGATCGGGGTCTCGATCTAGGCGGCCGCGCGCGGGAAGAGCCGCGCGGGCACCTCCTCGGCGATCACGCGCGCGGTGGTCTCGTCGACCGCCGCGTGCAGCTCGTCCATCGGGTGCGGCGTCGCCATGTCGTAGGGGAAGTCGGTTCCCATCACGACGTTCTCGGCGCCGGCGCGCGACACGAGGTAGGTGAGCGCGGCGGGGTCGTGCGTGATCGTGTCGAAGATCAGCCGGCCCGCGTACGACCAGAGGTCGAGCTCGTGCGCGAACTCCTTGCGGATCGTGCTCGCATGCCGCAGCCGCCCCGCCTGGAACGGCACGAACCCGCCGGCGTGGCCGAGCACGACGCGCGCGCCGGGGTGCCTGTCGAGGGTGCCGGCGGCGACGAGGCGTTCGGCGCAGATCGTCGTCTCGAGCAGGTTCCCGATCACGTTGTGCAGGTAGAACCGGTCGAGCCCGGGCACCTTCGGGTTGTACGCGTTGTGCACGAACACGGTCACGCCCGTCTCCTCGACGGCGTTCCAGAACGGCTCGACCTCGGGCTCGTCGAGCCGTGTGCCGGCCGCATTGCTGCCGATCTCGACGCCGACCGCGCCGTCCGACACGGCCTCCGCGAGCACCTCCGCAGCGCGGGCCGGGTCGCGCAGCGGCACGTGCGCGAGCCACTGCAGCCGGCCCGGCGCCTCGGCGCACAGCGCACGCAGGCCGTCGTTCGCGGCCTGCGCCATCGCCACCCCGAGGTCGAGCTCGAGGTGGTAGCCGAACATGCTCGGCTCGACGCAGACGACCGCGCCGTCGAGCCCGGCGCGATCGAGCTGGGCGAGCTTCGCCGGCACCAGGTGCAGCTCGTCGAAGAGCGGGTGGTCGGCGTAGTTCGCGCGCTTGACGAGCCCGTCCTCGATCTTCACGCCGAAGCGCGGATCGCTGGACACGAGCTCGATCACGGCCTGCGGCAGGGCGTGGTTGTGTACGTCGATCTTCATCGGAGCCTCCGGGGCGGACGTCTCTACAGCGTGTCGCCGCGCACGATGTCGCGACCCTCGAGCAGGTCGGGCGCTCGTCCGCGCACGAGCTCGAGGTAGTACGGGGTCGCGTGGTGCGCGTCGACCGCCGCGCGATCGACGTACTGCTCGTACAGGAAGAAGCCGGCGGGGTCGTCGCGCCGATGCAGCACGTACACGAGGCAGCCAGGCTCCTCGACGGTATGCCGCTGCATCTCGAGCAGCAGCTGCTCGACCTCGGACTCGCACCCGGGCTTCGGATGCCAGATCGCGACCACGCCAAACGGCATCGAGAAACTATATGATATCAGCGCGTGATCGGCGTCGGACCCGTGGCGACCCCGATCACGGCTCGCCGACGAGCGCCCGGAACGCGCCGTCCACGCGGATCGGGTCGAAGTCCGAGTCGCGCGCCGCGTAGTCGCGGAAGCGCTCGCTCGCGGCGATCGCGCGCCCCAGGTGCTCGACCGCGTCGGCGGGGCGCCCCGCCAGGCTGTCGCAGCACGCGACGCTGTAGGCGAGGAACGGGTACTCCGGGTGCGCGTCGACGACCGCTCGGCCGCGGTCGGCGGCCTCGGCGTAGCGCTTCGCCTCGTACAGCGCGCGCAGCGGCGCCCACAGCTCGAAGCCCTCGGGCACGTACGCCTGGCCTGGGGTGCCGCCGATCGCGATGATCGTCGTGCCCGCCTCCTCGGCGAAGGCGGTGCGCCGCAGGCCGGGGCGCGCGAACACGAGCGTGCCGGCGGGGGCGTCGACGCGTTCGTCGCCGAGCTCGAACATCGCTCGGCCGGTGTGCACGAGGTACAGCTCCTCGTGCTCGTCGAGCTCGTCGTGCTCGTTCAGGATCCGGTCGCCCGGCGTCTGCCCGGTCCACGCGTTGACCCCGAACGACGTGATGCCGAGCTCGAGCCGGACCGGCCGGAAGGCGCAGCGCCCGTCGCTCACCTCGTCGATCTCGCCGAGCCTGCGCAGCTCGTACTCGCCCATGGATCTCCTCCCTCGCGTGCCTGCCCTGGTTTCGCCCCCGGGCGGCACATTCAAACGCAGCCGTCGCCGTGGTGCCGGCGGTAGTGCCGTGCGACCCGGGCCCGGTTGCCACACGCGGCCGAGCACCACTCGCGGCGCGGGTGCTGCCCGGCGAAGTAGAGGACACAGCCGGGCGCGAGGCACGCGCGGAGGCGCGCACGCTCGTCGCCGGCGAAGAGCTCGATCGTCTGCTCGGCGAGCGCCGAGAGCAGCGCGTCGTCCGCGCCGCCCGCGGCCGCGAAGGTCCGCGCGGGCGATCCCCCCTCCGGCCAGTGCAGACGCGACCGGCGCGGCGCGAGCGCCGCCACGCGGTTGAGCAGCTCGACCGCCTCGGTGCGGGACGCGAGCGGCGATGCCGCGGCCGCCCGCGGATCGTCGGTCGTCACGGCTGCGAGCCGTCGCGCCGCGTCGCGCAGCTCGCGCAGGCGGCCGGCGAGGGGCTCACCGCCGCCCGCCGCGGCGAGCGGCTCGCGATCGGCGATCACGGCGAGCCACGCGCGCGTGTCCGCCGCGGACGCGAGGGCGTCGTGGACGCCCGTCCGGTCGGCCCAGACCGTGTTCATCAGCTCGACCGGCAGGGGCTCGCCCATGAGCGGTGCATGCGTCTCCACGGCATGCACCGTAGCTAATGGTTGCGGACACTTCCAGGCATTTGACAGATCGCGCGAACGCTGCCACCATCTAACGCTCGATGGCAGACGCGGACGTTAGATCGAACTTCCACGAGGGCGAGCTCGCCGTCCAGCGGCGCGCCGGCGTCGAGGGCGAGGCGGCCGGTCTCGCACGGATGCTGGCGCCGGCCGAGCTGCACGGCGGCTTCGTCAGGTTCCTGGCGGGCCGGGCGTTCGCGGCCCTGACCGCGCGCGACGGCGAGGGACGCCTCTGGATCTCGCCGCTTGGCGGTGCACCCGGCTTCATCGACGTGACCTCGCCGACGAGCGTACGCATCCACGCCACGCCGGGGGCGGGTGATCCGCTGCGCGGGCTGTCGGCAGCCCAGCCGGTCGGCCTGCTCGCGATCGAGTTCGCCGCGCGGGCGCGCGTCCGGCTCAACGGCGAGCTGGTCGAGGCGTCCGCCGACGGCCTCCGGATCGACGTCGCGCAGGCGTACGGGAACTGCCCGAAGTACATCCATCGCCGCCAGCTCGAGGCGGCCGCCTCCACGAGCGAGGACGAGCCCGTGCGGCGCGGCGACGCGCTCGCGGCCGACGATGTCGAGCTGATCCGGCGCGCGGGCACGTTCCTGATCGGCACGACGCATCCCACGCGCGGCAGCGACGCATCGCACCGCGGCGGCGCGCCCGGCTTCGTGCAGTGGGACGGCGAGACGCTCGCCTGGCGCGACTACCCGGGCAACAACCTGTTCAACACGTTCGGCAACCTCGCGGTCGATCCGGCCGCAGCGCTGCTGTTCCCCGACTTCGCGACGGGCCGCACGTTGCAGCTCTCGGGCACCGCGGCGGTCGAGTGGACCGGGCGCGACGAGACGGATGAGTTCGACACGGGCCGGCGCGTCCGGTTCCGGCCCGGGGCCGTCGTCTCGGGTCGACTGTTACGCGTGTGTGAGCCGGCCCGCTAGCGCTGTTCCGGACCCATCAACCGCCGGCGCAGCGCGTCTGACCGGTACCGAGATGAGCGCGAAGCCCGCGACCGGCCCGAAGCAGCGCGTCACACCGCACGCGCTCCTTGCGCCGCTCGCGAACCTCGGGGTGCTGACGCTGATCCTGGTCGCGATCACGCGTGGCGGCATCGCGATCGCCGTCGCGGCGATCGGTCTGATCGCGTGGGTGCTCGCGCGCGGCCCGCTGGCCTGATCAGGCGGCGCCGGCGGTGTCCAGCATCGCGGACGCCGCGATCTGCGCCGTCAGACCGGGAGCCGCGCTGCGGTCGAGCTGCGCCCCGACCATCGAGCCGTCGTACAGCAGCACGAGCTGGGCCGAGAGCCCCTCGGAATCGGCCACGCCGGCCTCGCGCCCGAGACCGGCGAACAGCGCGCGCACCCAGGCCCGGTGGCGATCGCGGACCTCCTCGACCGCCTGGCCCGGGGCCTCCTCGGCGCTCGCGTTGATGAAGGGGCAGCCGTGGTACCCCGGTGTGGCGAACCACTCGGTCATCAGGGTGAAGATCCCGACGATCCGCTCGCGCGGGGTCGACCACCGGTGCGGCAGCACGTCGGCCACCATCGCCTGCCAGCCCTCGCTGCGCTGCTGCAGGTAGGCGCGGACGAGGCCGTCCTTCGACCCGTAGCTCGTGTACAGCGAGGCGCGGGCGACGTCGGCCTGCCTGAGGATCCGATCGACGCCGACCGAGCAGATGCCCTCGGCGTAGAAGAGCTCGTCGGCGGCCTCCAGCAGGCGCCGGCGCGGGGACGGGCGCTCGATTGCGTGGTCCGGCATGGGCACATCCTAGCATCTAGACCGAACGATCTATCTATGTGCTATCGTCGCAGACCGATCGTTCTGTCTATTCGGGAGCTACGACGATGACCCTCACGAACACCACCGCGCTCGTCACCGGCGCGACCTCCGGAATCGGCCGGGCGACCGCACTCGAGCTCGCACGGGAAGGCGCCACCGTGATCGTCTCCGGGCGCGATGCTGCGCGCGGCGGCGAGACGGTCGCGGCGATCGAGGCCGAGGGCGGCCGCGCACGCTTCGTCGCCGCCGATCTGGGCGACCTCGAGTCGGTCGCGCAGCTCGCCGAGGAGGCGGCCGATGCGGACATCCTCGTGAACAACGCCGGCGTCTTCAGTTTCTCGCCGACCGCCGAGCAGGACGTCGCGTCGTTCGAGCGCATGTTCGACGTCAACGTGCGCGGCCTGTTCTTCCTCACGTCCGCGCTCGCGCCGCGGATGGCCGCGCGCGGCAACGGTAGCATCGTCAACCTGACCACCATGGTCGCCGAGGTCGGGATGCCGGGCGCCGCTGCGTACGGCGCGACCAAGGCGGCCGTCGCGCTGCTGACGCGCACCTGGGCGGTCGAGTTCGGCGCCGCCAACGTGCGCGTCAACGCGGTCTCGCCGGGTCCGACCGCGACCGAGGGCACCGCAGCGATGGGCCCTGGCGCGATCGACGCGATGGGCTCGACGGTTCCGCTGCAGCGCGCCGCGAGCCCCGAGGAGATCGCCCGCGTGATCGCGTTCCTGGCCTCGCCGCGGGCGAGCTACGTCACCGGCGCGATCGTCGCCGCCGACGGCGGGCGGATCGCCGCCTGACGCGCCGCGGCAACGCGGCGGCTGCGGCCGATCGTCGAGCTCGTGACGCGCTGCGGGCGCAGCGCGTCACGAGCCGGCGTCAGCGCTGCAACGCGCTCAGAAGTCGGTGCTCCGGCTCGTCGTCTCCCACTCGTCGGTCTCGGCACGCTGCGCGTCGAGCACCCGGCGGTAGGCGTCGAGCGCATCGGATCCGAGCAGCAGCACGGCGGGCGGCGCCGGCGACTCGACGGCCGAGATGATCGCGAGGGCGGCCTTGGCGGGATCGCCGGCCTGCGTGCCATGGGAGGTGTCGTTCTCCTTGCGGCGAGGGCCGACCGTCTCGGCGTAGTCGGCGATCGCCACGGCCGCGCCTCGGAGCGAGCGACCGGAGAAGTCCGTCCGGAAGCCGCCCGGCTCGACGATCATCGCGGTGATCCCGAGCGGCTCGAGCTCTGTGCGGAGCGAGCCGGACATCCCCTCGAGCGCCGCCTTCGCGGCCGAGTAGTACCCGGAGCCGGGCGGCGTGATCCGGGCGCCGATCGAGGAGATCGTGACGATCGTCCCCGAACGGCGTGCCCGCATGCCCGGCAGGACGGCCTTGATCATCGCCACGGACCCGAAGAAGTGGGTGTCGAACAGCGTGCGTGCGTCGGCATCGGAGGCTTCCTCGACCGCGCCGCGATAGCCGTAGCCGGCGTTGTTGACCAGCACGTCGACCCCGCGGAACCGCTGTTGCGCGGCGTCGACGGCCGCGTCGATCTGCACCTGGTTCGTGACATCGAGCGTGACGGCGAGCGCGCTGTCGGGATGCGCGTCCACCAGGGTCTGGAGGTTCGCGGTGTCGCGCGCCGTCGCGACGACGTTGTCACCGTGCTCGAGGGCGGCCTGCGCGAGCGCGTGGCCGAGACCGGTCGAGCACCCCGTGATGAGCCAGGTAGCCATGCGCAGAATCCTTCGTCGGGTGGTCGTCCGGAGATCGCCGGAGAAGAGGCGACCCAGAGGTCGTCGAGATCACACCGTGCGTCGCAGCGCCATGCCCCCGGGAGGACTCGAACCTCCGACACACGGTTTAGGAAACCGTTGCTCTATCCCCTGAGCTACGAGGGCGCGTGGCGCATCGTAGAGAGCGGGAGTGGCTCGGCGGACGGCTACCCGCCGATGTGGGACATCTCGACGCGCTCGCGCGCCGGGGTGTCGGCCGTGCGGATCTCGGAGTAGCGGTCGGAGCGGCGGCGCCAGACGCCGCCGATCGCGTCCAGCAGCTCGGCGTCGGTCGCGCCGTTGCGGATCAGCTCGCGCAGGTCGTGGCCGCGAGCGGCGAACAGGCAGGTGTAGAGCCGGCCCTCGGCCGAGATGCGGGCGCGCGTGCAACCGCCGCAGAACGGCTGGGTGACCGATGCGATCACACCGATCTCGCCTGCCCCGTCGCGATAGCGGAAGCGGTTCGCGACCTCGCCCGGGTACAGCGGGTCGGCCGGCTCGAGCGGGAACTCCGCGCCGATCCGCTCGACGATCTCTGCAGCGCTCACGACGTCCTCGAGCTGCCAGCCGTTCGTGGTGCCGACGTCCATGAACTCGATGAAGCGTAGGACCGTCTGGGGTCGCTCGCGGAAGTAGCGGGCCATCGGCAGGATGTCCTGCTCGTTGACGCCGCGCTTGACGACCATGTTGACCTTGACCGGGCCGAGCCCGGCGGCGAGCGCCGCGTCGATCCCCTCGAGCACGCGATCGACGGGGAACCCGACGTCGTTCAGCGACATGAACGTCTCGTCGTCGAGCGAGTCGAGCGAGACGGTCACGCGCGTCAGGCCGGCGTCGGCGAGGCTCTGCGCCTTGCGGGCGAGCAGCGCGCCGTTCGTCGTCAGCGCGACGTCGCGGATGCCGTCGATCGCGACGAGCTTCGAGACGAGCGTCTCGAGGTCGCGGCGGAGCAGCGGCTCGCCGCCCGTCAACCGCAGCTTCTCGACGCCCTGCGCGGCGAAGGCCGTGGCGATGCGCTCGATCTCCTCGAACGTGAGCAGCGCAGCGCGCTCCATGAAGACGAAGTCCTTGCCGAAGACCTCGCGCGGCATGCAGTAGGTGCAGCGGAAGTTGCAGCGATCGGTGACCGAGATCCGCAGGTCGCGCAGGCGGCGTCCGAGCAGGTCGACAGGCTGCGTAGGCACGAACGGATTGTACCTGGGCGTTCGTTTCGGAAACTTTGCGTCCGGTACCCTGACCGCGAGTGGCGATCAGCGTCCCCATCCCGACGCGACTGCGACGGGGCGTCGCACGTGCGCTGCCCCACGACGAGGTCGGCTTCGCGCGGCTGACCGTCGTGCTCGTGGCGGCGATGTACGGCAACGTCGCGTCCGGCGCGTTCGTGCGCCTGAGCGGCTCGGGCCTCGGCTGCCCCGACTGGCCGCTCTGCCACGGCGGCCCGGTGCCGCCTGCCCAGTACCACGCGGTGATCGAGTTCTCGAACCGCGCGATCGCGCTCCTGGGCATCGTCGCGGCGATCGTGACCGCCGTCGTGGCCTGGCGCATGGCCGACCGCGTCGCGCGCTGGCTGGCGCTGGCGGTCGCAGTCGGCACGCTCTTCCAGATCCCGCTCGGCGCGATCACCGTGCTGACCGACCTGAACCCCTACTTCGTGATGAGCCACTTCCTGCTCGCGATCTCGGTGCTCGGGATCGCGACGATCTGCTGGGCGCGGGCGACGCTGCGCGACGACGGGTTCCGCGCCGGCGGGTTCGTGTCGCTCGTGGCGGTCGGCACGGCGCTGCTCGGGCTCGGCCTGATCATCTCGGGCGCGTTCTCGACGGCCGCCGGGCCGCACTCGGGCGGGGCCGACATCCGCCGCGTCGGCAACCTGCTCGACACGACCTACTGGCACGTGCGCGTCGCGACGTCCTTCGCGGTCGCGACCGTGATCCTGCTCGCGCTCGTCTGGCGCCGCGGCATCCGGCCCGCGCGGTTCGGGCGCATGACGGCGGCGCTGCTCCTGCTGCTGCCGCTGCAGGCGTTCATCGGCGAGTACCAGTGGCACAACCAGCTGCCCTGGGGCGTCGTGCTCGCCCACGTCTCAGTCGCGGGCCTCGTCTGGATCGCGATCGTCTTCCTCGCGACCCGCGTCGTCGCGCGACGGCCGGTAGCGGTCGTGGATGCGCACCGCGTCGTGCGCGCGCCCGACTGACGTCTCGACCACGAACACGGGCCGCTCGCAGCGCGCCACGTCCCGATCGAGCGCCTCGAAGAAGCGGTCCTCGTCGTTCGAGCCCGGCGCGGGGAGCAGCGGGTCGACGAGCAGGATCGCACGCGGCGTCTCGGCGTAGATGCTCCAGCGGCCGGGCTCGACGCTCCAGCGCCAGAGTCCCTCGGCCAGCCGCTCGACCTCCATCACCGGATGCCCTCGGCGGCGCGGGCGCGGGCGAGCACGTCCTCGGCGGTGCGCCGGGTCGCCTCGTCGATCATCTCACCGGCGTGCGCGAGCACCCCGCGGCCGTCGCCGGCCGCCGCCTGCAGCGCGTCGACGATCGACCGCGCGCGCTCGATCTCGCCCGCGTCCGGGCTGAACGCCTCGTTGACGACGGCGATCTGGTCCGGGTGCAGCACCCACTTGCCGTCGCACCCCACGGCGCGCGCGCGGCGCGCCGCCTCGCGCAGCCCGTCGAGGTCGCGGATCGCCGCGTACGGGCCATCGATCGCCGCGAGCCCGCGCGACT
>DATAZX010000021.1:0-20760 GCA_036271815.1 Solirubrobacteraceae bacterium | reverse complement strand
CGTGCTCGAGGAGCTCTGCGGCCTCGGCCTCGAGCGCGCGATCCGGGTCGGCACGTGCGGCGCGCTGGCGGCGGCACTCGCGCTCGAGGACCTCGTCATCGCCGACGAGGCGCTGGCCTGCGACGGGACGAGCCGAGCGCTCGGCGCGGGCGAGCGGGTCGCCGCGGATCGCGCGCTCGTCGCGGCGCTGGTCGCGGTGCAGAGCTCGAGCCCCGGCTCGGGCGCGCATGTCGGCGCCGTCGCGACGAGCGACCTCTTCTACGACCCGCATCCCGCGCGCGCCCGCGCGTGGGAGGGCGCCGGCGCGCTGGCCGTCGAGATGGAGGCCGCGACGCTGCTGCAGGTGGGCTCGCGGCGCGGTATCCGCGTCGCGTGCCTGCTCGCGGTCAGCGACGTCTTCGACGCCGACGGCGCCCGCCGGCGCCTCGACGCCGACGGCCTGGTCCGCGCCGGAGAGCGCCTGGGCCGCGTCGCCGCGGCGGCGCTCGGCGCGCCGGTGGCGGCGGCCGGGCGCGCGCCTCGCGCTAGTGGCTGACCTCCATGCGCTCCTGATGGGCGGGCACCGGCTCGGTGGCGCCGGGCAGCGCGTCGCGCAGCGCGGCGAGCTCGCGCGTGAGCGCGGAGAGGTGGCCCTCGATGCCCTCGAGGCGCTGCTCGATGCCCGCTCCGGACGCGAGCGTCGAGAGCCGCTCGTCGAGGCGGTCGATGCCGTCCTCGATCCCCTCGAGGCGCTGGGACACCGAGCGCACGCGGCGCGTGAGCCGCTCGATGTCGGCCGCGGTCGGGATGTTGAGCGCTCCGAACGCCGCCTCCTGCGCCGAGGTCGCCTTGTCGCGCGTCTCGAACACGCGCGCGACGGCACCGCTCACGAGCGGGTTGGCGAGCAGATCCTCGACCAGCCGGCCGAGGGTGTCCTCGCTCTGCTTCGTGAGCCGCTCGCGCAGCCCTTCGGACTCGGTCTCGTCGCTCATCGGGCTGCGATCCTCCAGCCTGTAGGGGGCCGAGCTGAGGCTAGCGCAGCGGACGACCCGCCAGGACGCCGGGATTGGGTGGCGCGCGCGCCCGCCACGTGCGCCCGCGAGGACGGACGCCGCGCTCGCCGCGGCCGTTCCGTCCACCCCACGCAGTGGAATGGCCGTTCGGATGCGGCGAGCCGACGGGGTTTAGCGCTTTGGGCGATTTCCCGGTAGGCTGCCGCGCACGCGCATCGGGAGTCGCGTACTTGGAACACCTCCAGGGGGGAGATGCAGGGACACATGCACCACAAGCGTAGGCTGCTCATCGCTCTGGTCGCGACCGGCGGTATGTCCGTCGGTCTGGGATCGCTCGCCGTACCGGCGAACGCCGCACAGCGGACGTTCGTCATCACGCTCGTCGGGAACATCAAGAGGACGGTCACCCTCGACGTCGGTGCGAACACGCCCATCGATCAGATCAAGTTGCCGTCGATCCTCGGATTGCCGGTCCTCAGCATCCAGGAGATCACCGCGCCGTTGGCGCCGGCCGCTCCCGTGGTGACCACACCGGACTCGACGACGACGGCCACGCCGCCGGCGCTCGATCAGCCGGCCGGTTCCGCGGAGGCCCAGAGCCAGCGCACCACCGGACACAAGAAGCGCGTTCCGCGCCCCGGCGAGCAGGCGCTCGACACGGCCGGCAACGTCATCAAGTCGGTGATCACCAAGGTGCAGACCGCGATTCCGCAGAAGACGGACCTGCGCTTCTCCAACGGTGTTCCGACGCTCGAGAACCCGACCCTGTCGCTGGCACCCCTGGACCCCGTCGCGGTGGGCGTTCCGAGCTTCTTCATCGACAAGTTCCGGATCCCGATCTTCCTGCTGCCGATCTACCAGGCAGCCGGCATCCAGTACGGCGTGCCGTGGCAGGTCCTCGCCGCGATCAACGAGATCGAGACGAACTACGGCCGCAACCTCAACGTCTCGTCCGCCGGCGCCATGGGATGGATGCAGTTCATCCCGTCAAGCTGGAAGCTGTACGGGGTCGACGCCAACGGCGACGGCAAGAAGGACCCGTACAACCCGGTCGACGCGATCTTCACCGCGGCGCGCTACCTGAAGGCCGCCGGCGCACAGACCGACCTGCGCAAGGCGATCTTCTCGTACAACCACGCCGACTGGTACGTCAACTCGGTGCTCATGCGGGCACGCTTCATCGGCGGCATGCCGGCCGACCTCGTCGGCTCGCTGAGCGGGCTGACCCAGGGCCGCTTCCCGGTCTACGCCAAGTCGAAGTACGCCGACGACATCTCCGAGACGGCGGCCGCACGCCGCGTCGCACGCGGCAAGAACGCCGCGATGCCGGTCGAGGCCAACACCTCGCGCCACGGCATCAACATCTACGCCAAGTCCGGCGCGCCGGTCATCGCCGTGCAGGACGGCACGATCACGAAGGTCGGCAACAACAAGCGGCTCGGCAACTTCGTCGTCCTCAAGGACGTCTACGGCAACTCCTACACCTACGGCGGCCTGAAGAAGCTCGCCCGTGAGGTGCCGGTGCCGAAGCCCACGACGCAGAGCAAGGCGTCCGTGGACAAGGAGCTGGCGATCCCCGACGACGCCGCGCCGACCCAGGCCGCGACCGCCGGCAAGAACACCGGCAAGACCGCCAAGAACGTCGTCACGGCGACCGCCGGTGCCGCGTCCTCCGCGGACGACTCGGCCACGCAGGACACGACCGCGAAGGAGCGGCTGTTCGCCAACCCGACCCGCCCGCAGGCGATGAGCGCCGGCGGCAAGCGTCAGCTCGCCGACACGGAGTCGGCGCTGGGCGGCAGCATCAAGAACTACTTCGGGGGCGTGTACGGCCTCAAGAAGAGCGACGTCGTCGCCAAGCCGCTGGTCGCGGGCCGGCACGTCATCGCCGGCACGATCCTCGGCCGCATCGGCAAGACCTCGAACGTGATCGCACCGCACGTGCTGTTCGAGATCCGTCCGGCGGGTCGCGGCGCGCCGCGCATCGACCCGCTGCCGATCCTCGACGGCTGGAAGGTCCTCGAGGCGACCGCGATCTACCGCGCGCAGGGCAAGAACGCGTTCTTCGGAGCGGATGCCGCGGGCGCCACGATCGGCCAGATCCTCCTGATGAGCAAGGAGGCGCTCCAGCAGCGCGTCCTCAGCGACCCGCGCGTGGACATCTACTCGTGTGGTCGCCGCGACATCGAGGCCGGGCAGATCGACCGTCGCGTGCTCGCGGTGCTCGAGTTCCTGTCGTCGAGCGGCCTGAACCCGACCGTGACGTCCCTGCGGTGCGGCCACGGCTACTACACGACCGATGGCAACGTCTCGGCGCACTCGTCGGGCAACGCCGTCGACATCGCGAAGATCAACGGGATCCCGATCCTCGGCAACCAGGGTCCGGGCTCGATCACGGACATCACGATCCGGCGGCTGCTGACGCTGCAGGGCACGCTGAAGCCCGCGCAGATCATCAGCCTCATGACGTACGCCGGTGCCGACAACACGCTGTCGCTGCCCGACCACGCCGACCACATCCACGTCGGCTTCAGCCCGCAGTTCGATGCGTCGTCGAAGGCCGGCAAGATCGCCGCGTCGGTCCTGAAGCCGTCGCAGTGGGTCAAGCTGATCGACCGGCTCGGCCAGATCGGCAACCCCGTGGTCGCCGTCAAGCCGTCCAAGTACGCGATCAAGACGACGGTGACCCGCGCGAGCAGCGCTCACGTGGGCGAGTAGCAAACGATCACAGACCGGTCCGCCGGTCCAGGCAGCACCGAGACCGCCGTGACATCGTCACGGCGGTTTCGGTTTGTCCAGGTCGAGTATCCGTGGGCGCTCGGTCCCGATCCGGGCCGCTACACGATCCGCGAGCACCTCGGCGAGGGGCCACGCCACATCCTCGTGCTCGCCGTCCTCGGCGCGCCGGAGCGCCGGCTGCTGGCGCGACGCCGGCGCGCGCGCGACGCTGCGCCCGAGCCACCGCCCGAGCCGGTGACGACCTCGCGCGCGACGCTCATCGACGCGATCGCGCTCGAGGGGCCGGAGGCGGCGGATCGCTGGCTGCGTGACGCCGACGTCGCCGCTGTCGCGGCCGACGGCGTCGCCCGCCTGAATCGCGTGCTGCATGCGCAGCGGATCGCGACCGCCGACCCCTACGCGCGCGACGTCTCCCTCCCGCAGGCGCTCGCGGTGCGCGTCGGCTACGGCACGGGCGAGCACGTCGCCGACGGCCGCTGGGATCGCGCGCGCGAGCTGCCGCGCGCCGCGGACGGCGGCACGCGCCGCAGCGGACGGGCCGCGCTGCGCCCGCAGGAGCGGCTCGCCGCGGCGCTCGGTGCGCGCGACGCGCTGCTCGCGGGCGAGGAGCTGACGCTGCGCGCGCGCGGCGACGTCGATGCCGAGCGCTGGCGCGAGGCGGCGCTGCAGCTCGGCGTCGCGTTCGAGACGGCGCTCGCCGAGCTCGAGCCCTGGCGCGAGGTCACCGGCCTGGGCGTGCGCCTCGACGAGCTGCACGGCCGCCGCGACGACGTCCGAGCGGCGGCCGGCGCGGCGCTCCAAGGCGGCCTCGAGGAGCACCACATCGTGGTCGTGCGGACCGCCCTCGGGCGCCTGGAGGCCGCGCTGCGCGCGCGCACCGCCGGCGGGATCTAGCCGGCCGGCGCAGCGGCCCAGCCGGCGCAGCGGCCCAGCCGGCGCAGCGGCCCGGCCGGCGCGAGTCCGCTGAGCGAGCCCGCCGGCGCGGCCCGGCCTACTCGCCCTTCCAGGCCGCCTGGCGCTTGCCGAGGAAGGCGCCGATGCCCTCGCGCGCGTCGGCCGTCGCGAAGACGGTCGCGAACGCCGCCTTCTCGGCCTCGATGCCCTCGTCGAGGTCCGCGTCGCCGGCCGTCGTCCGCTTGATCGCGCGCACGGCGAGCGGCGCCTGGCCGGCGAGCTTGCGCGCCCACGCCAGCGCGACGTCGTGCAGCTCGTGGTCCGGGACGACGCGGTTCACCAGCCCGATCTCGTAGGCCTCGGCGGCCGAGATCGGATCGCCGGTCAGGTTGAGCTCGAGTGCGCGCGCCGTGCCGACGAGCCGCGGCAGCCGCTGCGTCCCTCCGAAGCCGGGGATGATCCCGAGGTTGACCTCGGGCTGGCCGAAGCTCGCCGACTGCGCCGCGATCCGCACGTCGCAGCCCATCGCGAGCTCGCAGCCACCGCCGTAGGCGACGGCGTTGACCGCCGCGATCGTCAGCGTCGACGACTGCTCCATCCGCCGCAGCAGCGCGTGCGCGTCGGCGAGCATCGCCGGGCCGGACACCGCGTCGAGCGTCGTGAACGCCTTGATGTCCGCGCCCGCGCACCACAGCATCGGGTTCGCCGACGCGATCACGAGCACCCGGATCGCCTCGTCGGCATCGACGTGATCCCACAGGCGCGTGAGCTCGGCGATCACCTGCGGCGACAGCGAGTTCGCGGGCGGCCGGTCGAGCCAGGCGATCGCGACGCCCTCGCGCGTCTCGAGTCGCACCGCCTCGCCCTGCTCGAAGCCGCCGTCGGAGTCCGGGCGCGCGTAGGCGAAGAAGCCCTGGCCGGACTTCGCGCCGAGCCGGCCCTGCGCGACGAGCCGGCGCAGGATCAGCGGCGGCGCGAAGCGCTCGCCCCACTCCCGGGCCGCCGTCTCGAGCTGCTCGAGCAGCACGTCGAGGCCGGTCTGGTCGGCCCGCGCGAACGGCGGCGGGATCAGTCCCGCGCCGGCCATCATGCCGAGATCGATGTCGCGGACCGTCGCCATCCCGTCCTCGAGCAGCAGGCACGACTCCACGAACGCCTTCAGCACGAAGCGCTGGGTCAGCTCCTCGGCGTCGAGCTCCGTGGCACCCTCGGTGCGCGGCTGGCCGTTCTCGTAGAAGCCCTTGCCGGTCTTCGCCCCGAGCTCGCGGGCGGCGACGAGCGCGCGCATGCCCTCGTGGACGTAGAAGCTGTCGCCGTAGCACTCGTGCAGGTGCTCGGCGACGTGCAGGACGGTATCCAGGCCGAGCAGGTCGGTGAGGAAGAACGGCCCCATCGGCGCCGCGCCCGACGACGCCACCGCGTCGTCGATCGCCTTGATCGACAGGCCGTTGTCCTCGTGGAAGCGCCAGATCTCCGAGATCGACGACATCAGGATCCGGTTGACGACGAAGCCGGGCTCCTCGCCGCAGGCGATCGGCATCTTGCGGATCGCCTGCGCGAACGTCGTCGCGGCCTGCATCGTCTCGGGCGATGTGTCCGCGCCCTCGACGATCTCGACGAGACGCATCATCGACGCCGGATAGAAGAAGTGAAAGCCGACGACCTTGTCGGGGCGGCTCGTGATGTCGGCCATCTCGCTGATCGCCAGCGAGGAGGTGTTCGACGCGAGGATCGCGTGGCCCGGGGTGCACGCGTCGAGCTCCGCGAGCACCGCCTGCTTGATCTCCATCCGCTCCGGCACGGCCTCGATCACGAAGTCGACGTCGCCGAACGCGTCGTAGGACGTCGTGCCGGTGATCCGGCCGAGGATCGCGAACGCCTGCTCGGCCGCCTGCGCCTCGGTGATCTTCTCCTTGCGCACGAGGTTCGCGAGCTGTGCGCCCGTGACCTCCTCGGCCTTCTTCAGACCGAGATCGACGAACTCCTGCTTGACGTCCTTGAGCACCACCGGGATGCCGGCGGATGCGATGACCTGGGCGATCTCGCCGCCCATCGTCCCTGCGCCGACGACCGCGGCCTTGAACACGAACACGCTATGGGGCTCCTTCGGTTGGGGGCACGGCGCGAAGCCGCGGAAGTCTGTGAAGCGGTGGGCCGGGCGCGGGCGAGCGGGGCTCGGTCAGCCCAGCAGCTCGCGCCGCAGGACCCCGACCGCCGCCGCGAGCTCGTCCAGACGCGGGCCGATCTCCGACCGCAGCCTGTCGCGCTCGCTCGCACCCGCGTCGGTGAGACGGTAGAAGCGCCGCGAGCGCCGCTCGGGATGCTCCCACTCGCCGGCGACGAGATCCTCGGCCTCGAGCGCGCGCAGCAGCGGGTACATCGTGTTGGGGTTCACCCCGACGAGCCCGCCCGTCAGCGCGGCGACGTCGTCCATCAGCTGGTTGCCGTAGGACGGCCGCCGATCGAGCAGGTGCAGGACGAGCAGCCGCAGCAGGCCCGCCCGGCGCAGGCCGCCGAGCAGCGGGTCGGCGGATCCGGGTCCGCCCTGCGAGCCGGCCGCGGCCGGCGCCGCCGCGCTCGCCGGCCTGAGTCCCGCCGCGGCCCGGACGTCGCCGACGGCGGCCGTCTCGGCGACGGCCGCCTGCGTGCTGCGACGGCGTGGCGCCATCGCAGCAGTATGGCGAGCGGCGGTCCACGACCCGTGCGCCGGACGACCGCGCTACACGGTCGCCGTCGCCGGCTCCTCGATGCGCCGCGGCAGCAGCGTCTCGCGGGCGATCACGAGCCGCTGGATCTGCGACGTGCCCTCGTAGAGCTGCATGATCTTCGCGTCGCGCATGAGCTTCTCGACCTTGTACTCCTTGATGAAGCCGTAGCCGCCGAAGATCTGCACCGCGTCGGTCGTGACCTCCATCGCGCTGTCGGCCGCGTAGCGCTTGGCGTGCGAGGACTCGAGCGTGTTGCGAGCGCCCTGGTCGAGCAGGCTCGCGCTGTGCCACGTCGCCAGGCGCGACAGGTGCACCTTCGTCGCCATGTCGGCGATCATGAACTGGATCGCCTGGTGCATCGCGATCGGCACGCCGAACTGCACGCGCTCCTTCGAGTACGCGACGGCCATCTCGAACGCCGCGCGCGAGATGCCGGTCGCCATCGCCGCGACGCCCGGGCGCGTGCGGTCGAGGACCATCATCGCGAGCTTGAAGCCCTTGTTCTCCTCCCCGAGCAGGTAGCGCGCGTCGATCTCGGTCTCGTCGAACGTGATGGTCGCGGTGTTCGACGCCCGCTGGCCCATCTTGTCCTCCTTCTTGTCGACCGTGACGGTGTCGTCGCGGCGCACGAGGAAGGCGGAGATGCCGCGGTGGCCGGCCTCGGGGTCGGTCTTCGCGTAGACGACGTAGTAGTCGGCGTAGCTGCCGTTCGTGATGAAGCACTTCGAGCCGTTGATGACGTACTTGTCACCCTTGCGAACCGCGCGCGTGCGCATGCCGCTGACGTCCGAGCCGGCGTCGGGCTCGGTCAGGCAGAAGGAGGCGAGCTTCGGCGAGCCGGTCAGCGCCTCGCCGAACTCGCGCTTGACGTCCTCGGAGCCGCCGAGCATGACCGGCGCGGAGGCCAGGCCGTTGGCGCCCAGCGACGTCTGCACGCCCGAGCAGCCCCACGAGAGCTCCTCCTCGATGATGCAGCCCGACAGGTAGTCCAGGCCCGGGCCGCCGTACTCCTCCGGGATGTGGGTGTTCATCAGCCCGACCTCGTGCGCCTTCTCGATGATCGCCTGCGGCCACCCGCCGTCACGATCGAGCTCCCACGCGACGGGACGGATCTCCTTCTCCGCGAAGTCGTGCGCGAGCTCGCGAAGGTCCTTCTGCTCGTCCGTCAGGGTGAAGTCGACCATGGTGAGCTCCTGGAAGAGTGGTGTCGAGACTCGATTGACTAGTCAGTCAACTCTCTGTACCCGCAGAGTATCGGACGCCAACGCCGATGTCTGTAGGTCCGCCATCGATGGCGCTCCGGCTGGGCCAGCCGACCTGATAGGAATCGGCGATGGCCAACCCGCGGCAGTTCGATCTCGAGGACATCGTCAACCGACCGGGCACGTACTTCAACCCGCAGACCGAGGTGCTGATCGTCATCGACGACTCGCCCGACGTCGACACCGAGGTCTTCAACATGGAGGACTTCGAGGGCGCGGACTGGGTCCTGATCTCCGACGAGTCGCCGATCGACGAGCAGGTCCGCGACGAGCTCATGCAGGCATTCCAGGTGCGCCACGGGTCGGTGCTGAGCGCGGGCCTCGGCGCGGGCGACGACGTCGTCGACGACGACGAGAACGCCGAGCCCGAGGCGGACGAGGTCGAGGAGCTCTAAGCGAGCGGGCCGCGGCGCGGTGCGGCGCCCGCGCGCCCGCCGCGGGCGGCGCCGCGGCGAGCGGGGCCGCTCACACGTTGATCGTGCTGAGCAGCCACAGGCCGAGGCTCGTGTAGCCGACCATCACGGCGAGCATCCAGTACTGCGATCGGGTCGCGGTCCTGCGGTCGCGGAACGCGACGAGCGCGCGGTCGTGCGCGAGCGCGAGCCCGGCGGCGTGCCCGCCGACCAGCAGCAGCGTCTGCACGTACCAGACGTCCTGGCTGGAGAGCAGCCTGTAGTCGATGGTCCAGCGCGCCGTCCCGAGGAGGTTGGCGCCGGTGCCGAGCGGGTCGGACGCGAGATAGCCGATCGCCTGGCCCTGGAAGATCAGGTAGGAGAAGTAGTGCGCCATCGCGTAGGCGAACGCGATCGGCACGAGGCTGTGCACGAAGCGCCGCGACAGCCCGGGCATCCGCGTCGCCCCGAGCTGCGACATCCCGTTGACGCCGACGCGGTAGATCGTCGCCGCCAGGCCGATCGAGAACAGCAGGCCGACCGAGCCCGCGAGCTCCGCCGACCCGGTCGCGCCCGCCGCCGAGAAGAGGCTCTCGAGCTTCGGCGCGAGCAGCGTCCACGCCTGGCCGTTCGTCAGCCCGTCGAAGGTCGTCGAGCCGATGATCGCGCACAGCAGGCCGACCGTCCCCGCCCCGACGTCGAGGTGCGCGAGGCCGGAGAGCAGCGGCCGCCGGTACACGCGGTCGCCGCGGCGCACGAGCGGCGACATCGCCGCGAACAGCCCGAAGTAGACGCCGAACGGGTCCGCGTGCGAGCACCACGCGCGGATCCCGTAGCGGTACATGCCCGCGAGCGCGACCGCGACGTAGGCGAGCGCGAGCACCGCGAGCAGGTGCGGGTCGTCGCGGTTGACGAGCACGAGCTCGACCCATGCGAAGGCGACGATGCCCGCGGCGGCGGGCCAGTGCCCGAGGCGCTCCGGGTACGGCCGCGTCGTGTGCGAGATCTTCGTCCGCGTGGCGACCCAGGCGACGCCATGAGCGAAGGCGCGCCACGGGCTCAGCCACTCGAAGACGTTGCCGAGCACCGCGCTGACCGGCACGAGGCCGACCCAGAAGATGACGTAGATGAACGACGGCTCGATGTTCGCGGTCGCCGTCTGGTTGCCGGCCAGCCCGGCGTAGACGACGAGCACGAAGACCGCGACCGCGAACGCGCCGAGCACGACGTCGACCGCGCGCGGGATGCCCACGCCCGCCCGCTCCTGCGCCTCCTCGAGCCGTGGCTTCTGCCACAGCACCGCGAGGCCGACGAACGACAGCACGAGGACGATCGACGCCGCCCAGGCGAACAGCCAGCTCGGGACCGGCAGGTCCGTGCGGCCGGCGAGCCCGTGCGCCGACGCGCTCGCCGGCAGCGCGACCGCCGCGAGCGACGCCGCGGCGACGGCGGCCGCCAAGCGCCGCGGCAGCCCTGCCGCGTGCGCCGGCACGCGCCGGTCGGGCCATCTCGCCGAGCCCGCACGCGCGGCGGGCAGCGCACGATGCGCACGCAGCCGCGCCGCGCCCGGCACCTAGCTCTCCTTGCGGCGGCTGCCCGCCACCGCGACGGCGCCGAGGGCGAGGGCCAGCAGCCCGACGATGAGCGCCACCACGGCGAGCCCGCTCGTCTGCTTCTTGACGACCGTCGCGGCGGGCGCGGCCGTCGCGCCCTGCGACCCGCCGGTCAGGTTCGCCGGGAGCTTCGCGGGCGGACCCGCGTCACCGCCGGTGACGTCCAGCAGGGCGCCGCCGGCGGCCGTGATGTCGACCGTCGGCGACGGCATGTCGGCGTCGGCCGGCCCGATCCAGCGGGCGACCTTGCCGTCGGAGTAGTGCTGGACCGTCGGGAACGAGAGCACGTCGCCCGCCTTCGCCGAGTCGGGGATGCTCAGCGTCAGCGGGAAGTTCTGGAAGTTGCCCGGCGCGATCTTGCCGCCCGTGAAGTCGACCTCGGTCGTCTCGGTGGTGACGACCCCGTCGTCGGTCTTGATCGGCTTGGCAAGCTTCTTGGTCTTCGCGACGAATCTCCAGCCCGCGGGCGGCTCGCCGAGCGCCGACAGCACGCCGGTCGGCAGCTTGACCTGGATCTCGGTCGTGTTCGCGCTCGTCTCCTCGTTGGGGACGCGGATGTTCGTCGTGATGTACGACCCCGCCGGGATCGCGTTCGGGTGCAGGCTCACGTGGGCCTGCGCGGCTGCGGGCAGTGCGGCCATCAGGCTCGCCGCGCCGGCGAGCACGAGCGTCTTGCGATGCATGGAGTTGCTCCTTTGAGAGGTGAGGGTCGGCTGGCAGGTGCTCGGCGCGCTCAGCGCACCGGCACCTTCAGCGTCGCGTCGTACTGATCGAAGTCCGACACGCGGCTCGTGACGTGCAGCTGCCAGTTGCCGCCCGGGACGAGCTGAACGCCGTCGACGACGTAGTGGCCCGGTCCCGCGGCATGCGCCGTGGCGGGCAGCGGCCCGATGCCCTTGCTCGGCAGCGACAGCGTGACCGTGAGCTGCTTGGTCCCGTCGAACGGCGTGCCGTCGGAGGCCCGCAGCACGTAGAGGTGCATCTCGTTCACGCCGACCCGCGCCGGGTCGACGGTCGCCTCCAGGCGCAGCGGGCCGAGCGCGGTCGTCCCGTCGAACGGCCCCGCCGCGAGCGTGTCCGGCGGCGGGTAGCTCACGAGCGCCGCCGTCACGCCGAGCACGACGAGCACGAGCCCGACCTCCGCGCGCAGCGTGCGCCGCAGCAGATGGCCGGCGGCGCCCGGGGGCGCGCCGGAGTCCGCGAGCCCGCGCAGCGTCGGGATCACGCGGCGGCGGTTGACCGCGCCGACGCCGATCAGGACGAGGATCAGCACGACCTTGATCACGATCGCGCGGCCGAAGCCGGTGTGCAGCAGCTGGCCCCAGGCATCCATGTGCTCGATCGCCTGGATCGTCCCCGTCACCAGCAGGACGACGACGCAGCCGAGCGCGATCGGCGAGAAGCGCAGCAGCGTCGCCGCGAGCAGCCGCGTGCGGTCGGGTCCCTGCAGGCAGCGGGTCGCCGCCGGCAGCGCGAACAGCGCGAGCACGAGGCCGCCGATCCACACGCTCATCGCCAGCACGTGCGCGACGTCGAGCGGGAACAGCAGCGCGACCGGCTGCTCGGTGCTCGCATGCCCGCCGAGCGCGGGCGCGATCGCGATGTAGGCGAGCGGGATCGCGGCGAGCGCGAGCGCCCCGCGCGGCGGTCCGGGGGCCGCCAGCCCGTCGGCGCCGAGCGCCACGCGCTGCAGGGCCGCCGCCTTCGCGGTCTGCCCGGCGCCGCGCAGCAGCAGCGTGAACGCGCCGCCGGCGACCGCGAACGCGATCGCCCGCGCGATCCACACGTGGCCGAAGCGGGTGCCGAGCACGTCGCCGACGACGCTCGGCTTGAGCGCTGCCCAGACGGTCGTGGCGCCCGCGGTCGCGCCCTGCAGGACGAGGCCGGCGAGCCCGCAGACGATGCCGAGCAGGACCGCGCCGAGCAGGATCCGGCGCAGCTTCGACAGGAACGCCGCGGAGGCCTGCGCCCACTCCTCCCCCGCTCCGGCGGCCGAGCGCAGGCCCGGCAGCCAGACGGCGAGCAGGAACGCGAGGCCGCCGAGCACGAGCGCGGTCGCGAGGTAGTTCAGCCCGCGGACGAGGCCGAACGCCGTCTCGGTCATCGGACCGGCGTTCGACTTGCCGATCAGCTGGGCGACCGTCGGCGCGGCCGCCGCTCCCGGCTTTCCGATCGAGAACACGAGCCCGCCCGAGACCGGGTGGCTGTCGGCCGAGATGACGCGGTACGTCGCGACGTAGGTGCCGTCCGGCAGGTTCGGCTTCAGGCCGACGCCGAGCTGCGAGCCGATGCCGTCGGGGTGCGTGGCCTGCCCGTCGTCGACGCGCTGGGACTTCGCGTTGAAGACGCGGATCGCGCCGAAGTTGCCCTCGACGGACTCGCTGTACTTGAAGATGATCTGCTTGGGCTGCGTCTTGACGGTCGCCCCGCGCTCGGGCACGGTGCCCTCGAGCAGCGCGTGCGCCGACGCACCGGCCGGCGCCAGCAGCAGGGCCGCCAGGATCGCGACGAGCGCCAGCCCGAGCGGCGGGCGCACCCGCCGCGGGCTCACCACGCCTCCTTGCGCGAGCCTCCGGCCGTCGCGACCTTGGGCGGGCGACCGCCTCCCCCGCCCGCGCCGGGGCCGGGGTCGCCATCGCCGCCGCCATCACCGTCGTCCTCGGCCTCCGCGCGACGGCGGCGCACGACCACGACGCTCGCACCGCCGAGCAGCAGGATCACGACGAGCGCGATGAAGGCCCCGGCCGGCGGGCCGCCCGAGGATCCGCGCCAGAACAGCGTCCCGGCGATCGCGCCGCTCTTGCCGCCGGTCGTCAGCGGGACGCGCCAGTCGTCGACCTTCGTGCGCTTGGACTTGTTCTTGACCGCGGGCGGGGTCGACGCCGCCATCCAGTGGATGCGGTGATCGTGGAACTGGTAGCGCCCGTCGTGCTCGATGACCTTCCACTGCGGCGGCGCCGTGGGATCGGCGAACTTCGGCACCGGCGCGGTGTCCGTCGGGTCGTTGTTGAGGTAGTAGGCCGGCGACTTGATGTTGACCGCGACGGTGCCGTTGGGGTCCATCCGCAGGTACGGCTCCTTGTTGTAGCCGTAGATCGTGATCGACTTCGTGCTGTGGTTGATGACCTCGAGGCGGTCGTCGCCGTTGAGCACGGTGACGCTGAAGCCCGGGATGCTCGGGGTCACGCCCTCGACGAGCGATTCGAAGTTCGGGTTGCCCGCATGGGCGAGCGCGGACGGTGCGAGCAGCGCGGAGCCGAGGACGGCGAGCGCAACGGCACGGAGGGTGCGACGGGCCATTGGGCGGCCCTCCTTCTGAGTCGGATCGGAGATGGCTCCGGCCCGTCAGGGGCGCCGGAGCGTGCTAGGCGGTGAGGCGCGGCACGAACGGCGGCGGGCGCACGGCCAGCGACGACGCGATCAGGCGTCCGCCCCGGGGCAGCGCTCGCGGCGAGCGACGCGCGACGGCGGCGGGCGCAGCTGCCGCGCGGCGCGGCGTCGAGACGAACGCGGCCGCGAGGCGGGCGAGGCGGTCCTCGCCGACGTAGCGGCCCGCGAGCAGCGGCAGCGACAGCAGCAGCACCGGCAGCGCGAGCAGCACGTCGCTCGGCGCACCGACCTGCGTCAGCGCGGCGAGCGCCAGCGTCAGGGCGGCGAGTCCGAGCAGCAGTCGGCGATCGCGGCGCGTCATGGACCGCCATGGTGACACGTGGAGCACACCCGCCGCCAGTCTCAACCGCCACGAGCGAGTTGCGGCGCGCGAATCGGCTGCTATACATCCCGCCCCAATGGCACGCTCCCGCGCCGCTCGGATCGCTCTGCTCGCCGTCGCGCTGGCGGCGTTCCCGGTCGCCGTGATGGTGCCGGGGCTCGAGGTGGGCGTCCTGTCCCTGGCGCCGGCGATCGTCCTGATCGCGTCGCTGCTGGCCGGCCGCTACGTCGGCGAGGAGCGCCTGCGGCGCCTCGCCGCGGCGTTCCGCCACCGCCGTTCGCGCCGCCCGCCGGCAGCGGCGGCTCCCCGCCTCCACCGTCGCCGCGCGCCGATGCCGCGCGGCGGGTCGCTGCTTGCGACCTCGCTGGCGGTTCGACCGCCGCCCCTGCGGCCCGCGCTGCGCTAGCAACCGCCGGTCGTCGTCCGCCCCGGGTTCGCCTGCGGGGCCGCGGGCGCCTGCCGGCGACGCTCGACGCCGATCGGACGCCACCGCCCGCACCGCGGGCACGCGTCCGACGCGTCGGCGACCCCGTCGGCGTACGCGGCCCTCGACGGGCCGCCGTGCGCCGTTCGCCCAGCAGGGCCGCGTCCGCGCGGCCCGCATCAGGAGGTTCTGACACGTCATGCGAGCTCCCATGCGGCCGGCCGTCGCGGCGATCGCCGCGCTGGCCGGGCTGACCCTGTCCGCGCCCGCGCTCGGCCACCAGACCGTGGTCGATCGCGGCGTCGCGGTGACGCTGCACGTGCTGCCCGACGACGACCCCGTCGCCGGAAGGCCCGCGACGATCGTCGCGGTCGCGGTGCGGCCCCCGAAGGGCGGGCGCTTCACGTTCGGCACGTGCAGGTGCCAGGTGAAGGTCGCCACGGCGACCGGGAAGGTCCTCCTGAACGAGCGATCGGGCAAGCGCACGCCGTTCGTCTTCCCAGATCCCGCTGCCTACGAGATCACGTACTCCGGCAGCTACCGCGCGAAGAGCCACACGACCAAGCGCTTCAGCGCCGTCTTCGCGATTCGCGCGTCCTGAGCCACTTCCGAAAGAGAGCATTCCTCATGACCCTCCGCATCCAGCCCAGGGCGGCGCTCGCCGCCGCCGTCGTCGTCGCGGGCGCATCCGCGCTCACGCTGCCCGCCCTGTCGTCGGGCCACTCCACCGTCAGCGCCCTGCAGCCGCAGGGCCCCTCGCTCACCGCGGCCCGCGGCACCTACGTGGTGCGGTCGCCGAACGAGACCGAGACGCAGAGCACCTGGAAGATCGTGATGTACGTCCCAGCCGCGATCCAGGAGAGCTTCACCGTCAAGCAGGACCCCAACTGGAAGATCCGCATCACCCGCGAGGACACCGGCAGGCGGGGTGAGGGCGCCGGCAAGATCTTCGCGATCAAGCGCGTCTCGTGGACGGCCCGCAACGCCGCTGCCGAGATCGAGCCGAGCATGTTCGGCGAGTGGCCGGTGCGCTGGGTCGACCCCGTGACGCCGCAGAGGCTGTGCTTCGGGATCGCGCAGTACTACCGCAACCTCGACGGCAGCCGCCGCAAGCCGCAGATCGTCGACTGGACGGGCGATCCGGCGACCTCCGACACCCCGCGCTCGTGCATCGACGTCGTCGCCTCGGCGCCCGCGTCGTGACCGCGGCGGTCGCGCTCGGTGCCCTCGCGGCACCGGGCGCGGCCGCCCACGTCACCGTGCAGCCGTCCGCGTCGCGGCCGGCGGACTTGCAGCGCTACCGCGTGATCGTGCCCGACGAGCGCGAGTCGAGCTCGACGACCGGCGTCGATCTGAAGCTGCCGAGCGGAATCACGTTCGCGCTCGTCGAGGCCGCCGCCGGCTGGCACGCGAGCCTCCTGCACCGGTCGAGCGAGGTCTCCGAGATCCGCTGGAGCGGCGGCCACGTGCCGCCGGGCGGCTACGCCGAGCTGCACTTCATCGCGCGCAACCCGGTTCGCGCGGGTCCGATCGCGTGGAAGGCGCTGCAGCGCTACGACGACGGCCAGGTGGTGCGCTGGATCGGAGGCGAGGACTCCGACGAGCCGGCTCCCACGACGCTGCTCAGCGAGCGCGCGGTGCCCGTCGACGTCGTCAGCACGGACGGCGAGGCGCTGCCCGCGGCGGCCCCGCCGGCGGCTGCGGCGGCCGGTCCGTCGTCGCAGGCCGCGACGCCGGGGCGCAACGGGCTCACGCTCGTGATCGCGATCGTCGGCGTCGTGCTGGGCGCCGCGGCGCTGGGCGTGTCCGTCAGACGCCGCCGGCCCGCGATCGCGTGACGCCGGTCAGCCGCTGAACGTCTGGTAGAGCAGGAAGGCGTTCAGCGCGCTGATCAGCGTCGCGACCGCACCGGCGACGACGGTCGTGAGCGGGCGGTTGACGAGCGCGCCCATGAGGTCGCGGCGCGCCGTCAGCCAGACGAGCGGCACGAGCGCGAACGGGATCCCGAACGACAGCACGACCTGCGAGATCACGAGGGCGCCGCTCGGGTTCACGCCGATCGCGAGCACGATCAGCGCGGGCGTCATCGTCACGGCACGGCGCAGCACGATCGGGACCGCGCGCGCGATGAAGCCCTGCATGACGACCTGGCCGGCGTACGTGCCGACGCTCGAGCTCGCGATGCCAGACGCCAGCAGCGCGACCGCGAAGGCGAGCGCGGCACCGCCGCCGACGAGCCGCGCGAGGCCCGCGTGCGCGCCCTCGATCGAGTCGACGCCGGTCATCCCGGCGCCGTGGAAGAGGTGCGCGGCGACGATCAGCATCGCCATGTTCACGAGGCCGGCGAGCGTCATCGCGATCGTCACGTCGATGCGCTGGAAGTGCAGCAGCCGCCGGCGCTCGCCGTCGTCGCGCGCGACGATCCGGTTCTGCGTCAGCGCTGAGTGCAGGTAGATCACGTGCGGCATCACGGTCGCGCCGAGGATCCCGGTCGCGAGCAGGATCGAGTCCGTCCCGGCGAAGCCCGGCACGAGTCCGCGCGCGACGCCGCCCGGATCGGCGCCGACCGAGAGCGTCTCGTAGAGGAAGCCGCCGACGATGATCGCCAGCAGCCCGACGATGCACTGCTCGAAGCGGCGGTAGCCCTTGGCCTGCAGCGCGAGGATCCCGAACGCGGCGACGGCGGTGATCAAGCCCGCCGGCAGCAGCCCGACGCCGAAGAGCAGGTTCAGCGCGATCGCGGCGCCGACGAACTCGGCGAGGTCGGTCGCCATCGCGATCAGCTCGGCCTGCACCCACAGCCCCCACACCGCCGGACGCGGCAGGTGCTCGCGGCACAGCTCCGGCAGGCTGCGGCCCGTCGCGACACCGACCTTCGCCGACAGGTTCTGGATCAGCATCGCCATGAGGTTCGCGGCGACGATCACCCACAGCAGCAGGTAGCCGTACTTCGCTCCGCCGGCGACGTTCGTCGCGAAGTTGCCCGGGTCGACGTAGGCGATCGACGCGACGAACGCCGGGCCGAGGATCGCGAGGCGACCGCGCAGCGGGCCGAGCCGGTGCAGGCGCTCGAGCGTCGACTCCTCGCCGGCCGCGGGCTCGGGCATCGGCTCCTGCGAGTCTGGCGCCGGCGTCAGCACCGCGCCGTCGAGGGGCGGCGTCACGGCCAGCTGCGGGTCATCGTGCGACGCATCAGAATCAAAGTTTAGACACAACGAAACCTTGACTCCGGCCGATCTGGACGAACGTCCGCGAGCACGGCCGCGGAGTGCGGGCCTCGCTACGCGTAGAAGAACACGACGCCGAGCACGGCGTAGACCGACAGCAGCTGCATCCCCTCGTACCACGTCGACTCGCCGTCCTGGGTCACGTGGTTGGCGATCAGGATCGCGAGGAAGATCGCGCCGAGCTCGTAGCCGTTGAAGACCAGCGCCATCGGGCTCGGGCCGAGCACGAACGAGACCAGCACGAGCACGGGCGCGGCGAACAGCGCGATCTGCGCGCTCGACCCGATCGCGATGTTCACCGACATGTCCATCCTGTCGCGCATCGCGAAGTAGATCGCGACCCAGTGCTCGGCCGCGTTGCCGACGATCGCCACGACGATCAGGCCGACGAAGAACTCGCTCAGGCCGATCGTGTGCGAGGCCTCGGCGATCGACCCGACGAGGATCTCCGACATGACGCCGACGGCCACGCCCGCGCCCGCCAGCGTGAGGCACGAGCGCCGGATGCTCCACGCCTCGTCCGTGTGCTCCTCGGAATCCGCGGTCGGGTTGAAGAGCGCGCGATGCGAGCGCAGCGAGAAGACGAGGCCGCCCGCGTAGGACAGCAGCAGGATGACCGCGACGATCGCCGACATCTGCTCGAGGTCGGGGCCGAAGCTCACGCGCTCGACGCCGACGCGGGGCAGGCCGCCGCCGTGCACGAGCTGGAAGATCGTCGGCATCACGAGCGCCACGGCCGCCAGCAGCAGCATCGACGACTGCACCGAGGCGGCGGTCGCGTTGAACTTCTGGCGCTCGCGCTTGATCCCGCCGACGAGCATCGCCGCGCCCATGACGAGCAGGATGTTGCCGAGGATCGACCCGATCAGCGACGCCTTGACGACCTCCTGCAGCCCCTTGTGCAGCGCGAACAGCGCGATGATGATCTCGGGCGCGTTGCCGAACGTGACGTTCAGGAAGCCGCCGATCCCCGGACCCGCGCGGCGCGAGAGCTCCTCGGTGGAGCGGCCCATGAGCGCCGCGGTCGGGATCACGCCCGCGGCGGCCGCGACGAAGATCAGGACCGCGTCGGCGTGCGCGAGGTCGAGCGCGATCGCGATCGGGATGAACGGGACGAGCAGGTAGGGCCAGCCCGAGCCCGACAACAGGAAGCCGCGCAGGCCGGCGGCCGCGGACGGCGTGGCGGGTGCGTCGTCGCCGCCGGCGTCAGCCACGAGCGGCGCTGAGCTGGCGCAGGTCCCGCTCGGGCTCGATGCCCCAGCGGCGCGCGACCTCTTCGAGCTCCGGATCCAGGCCCCAGCGATCGGGGCGCGGCTCGCCCTCGTGGTCGGGACCGGCGCCCTTCAGCAGCATGCTGCCGGTGTTGTCGCCGATCGCGCGGATCTGCGCGACCTCGTCGGCGCCGAGCCGCTGCTCGGACGGCGTCGCGAGCAGCTCGGCGCGCTTGTCCTCGATCGGCCGGCCGCCGGGCTCCTGGATCAGCGTCGGCACGACGCAGGCGACCGGCTCGTGCGCGAGGCACCACTGCGCGGCGAGCTGCATCGTCGTGAGGTCGTGGCGCGCGGCGAAGGGGCGCAGGCGCTCGAGGCGCTGGATCCCGGCCTCGACCCAGCCCTTGGGCCGGTAGAGGCGATGGTCGCGGGGGGCGAAGTCGTGGCCGGGGCGCACGTCGTCCCAGAACATGCCGCCGTAGTCGACGACGCGCGTGATGACCCTGACGTCGTGCTGGGCCGCCGCAGCCAGGCACAGCTCGCCGGGCCACGGCTCGAGCGGGTTGAGGATCACCATCGCCCAGTCGATGATCTCGCCGAAGCGCTCGAGGCAGTCGATGACGTCGAGCGTGAAGCCGTTGGCCGGACCGGGCGCGACGCCGAGGCTGTGCGCGAGGCCCTCGTCGCGGACCGCGCGCAGCGCGTCCCAGACCGCGCCGCTGGTGTAGCCCGTGCGGTCGGGGTTGTGCAGCAGCAGGACGTCGAACGCGTCGATGCCCAGGCGTTCGAGGCTGCGCTCGGTCGCCATCCGGACGTAGTCGCCGTAGGCGTCCGCGCCGCGCAGGTCCGGGCTCGTGAAGCGCGGGAAGCCCTTCGCGCCGTCGCGCTCGGCCGTGTAGAAGTCGTGGCCGATCGCGCCGACGACGCAGTAGTCCTCGCGCGCGACGCCGGCGAGCGCGCGGCCGAGCAGCGTGTCGGCCTCCCCCGCGCCGTAGGCGTCGGCGGTCAGCAGCGTGTCGAGCCCGTCGCCGGGTCGCAGCAGCGCGATCAGGCGCTCGTCGTCGAGCTCCTCGCCGAAGTGCATGAAGCGCCCGCCGCTCCAGGTGCCGACGGCCGTGCTGGACGGGTCGCGCACGACCCGCCGCTCAGCCCATCACGTAGTACAGCGTCTCGAACATCGCGATCGTCACCACGACGGCGGTGGCGATGATCGAGGCGACGAGCATCATGTAGCGCATCGAGCCGCGCTTGTGCACCCGGGCAAGGTGCCGCTGGCGCTCTCGCTTCTCGGCGCGCCGCACGGCGCGGTCGCGAATCTTCCGGTCGAGCGCCATCTCCTGGGAGAGGGCCCGCTCGAACTCGGTCAGGCTCTGCTGCATCCGCATCGGCGGGCCGGAGGTTAGCACCGCGGCGCTTCATAACCCGACGCTCACAAATTCGGGAAAGCGGCGCCGCCGCTCGGCCCGCACGCCGCCCACAGCCCCGTGTGGCGGGCCCGCGCGCGGGCGTCGAGGTGGGCGAACAGCGACGCGTGCACGGTGTTGTCGGGGAACGGGTCGGTGCGCGCGTAGCCCTCGCGCACGAGC
>DATAZX010000020.1:0-11197 GCA_036271815.1 Solirubrobacteraceae bacterium | reverse complement strand
GGACTTGCGCCGGCGCTCCCACCTCACAAGCTGCTCACGCTCGGCGTCAGTCAACTCCAACACCTGCGTGGGTCGTCCGGTTCGTGCCATGCCACAAGCTACCACACTTAAGAAACGAACTTAAGGTCCAGGACACTAGCGGGACTGCTTGCGCCCCCGGCATTCGATGCCGTCTCCAGGACGCGAATCGTGTGCCCGACATCGCCTGCGGCAAGCACATAGGCCTGACCGGTCGCACCCGCGATCGGAGAGCACGCGTCTCCGGCCGTATCGCAGTCTTCCCACTGGTAGCTGAAACCCGTCGGGCTGTTGGCCCACGCGCCTCGGACCGCGGTCAAGGTCTGTCCAGACACCGGCGTACCTGAGATCGTGGGGGACGCGGAGTTCACCGGTGGCGTTGCGTCCGCATCCGTAGCCGAGGTTCCTATGTATCCACTGGAGCCGTCTACTGCCACGCATTGCGCTGTCGATGAGCATGCCACATCCGCACCGACGATCGTGCTCGCCATCCCGATCAGTGTGGGGACGGCCGTGCCGGGGGTCGTCGGATCGAACGTGACCGCATCGAACGTCGCTTCGTCGGAGTCCGCCTCTCCGCTGGGGTCCTCCCGAAACCCGACGACGGTGCACTGAGTCGGCGACGGGCATGCGAGGTCTGCGATCTCTTGCAGACTCTCCGTGCCAAGACCAAGCATCGTGGAGGTCGGGGTCACAGCCGAGACGGGGTCGAACGTGTCCGCCTCGCCGTCGCCGGCGACGGTGCACTGCGTGGTGGACGGACACGCAATGGCATCCCCGCCCTCGCCGGCGAGGGTGTTGATGGTCGTGCCGGGCGACGCGGGATCGAACGTGACCGTGTCATCGCCGATGACGGTGCACTGCGTGGTGGACGGACACGCGACACCAGACAGGCGACCCGTGCCGATCGTCGCCGAGGCCGGAACACCCGATGCATGCGGATCGAACGTGATCACGTCGCCTCCGTCGCCGACGGCCGTGCACTGCGTCGTCGAGGGACAGGCGACGCTGTTCAGGTCGTTTGCGACGTCGAGCGGGACAGGCGCGGGAGTGCCGGGGGCGTGAGGGTCGAACGTCACCTCGGCGGCACCAGTCGCCCTGTCCAGGTACCGCTCAATCGCTGTACATTGGGTGGTCGACGGGCAGGCGACGTCGGATAGATCCCGCTCGATGGCGATCGTCTCCAGGGTCGGAGCGCTCGGGGTTGCGGGATCGACCGTCACCTCGTCGCCACCGGTGTCGACGGCGACGCACTCGTTGTCTGAGGGGCACGCGATGCCCCCTAGGAAGCCGCCGGGGTCGACGTTCGCGGGGGTCGGAGGGGCGGGCGCGGTCGGATCGAACGTCACCTCCTCCCCGCCGCCGTAGCCCCCGTAGAGGACGACCGTGCATTGCGAGGTCGCCGGGCACACAACGTCGCCGCCGGTGCCGAAATGCGCCATGTCAATCGTCACGGGCGTCGGCGTGCCCGGCGCGCTGGGGTTGAACGTGAACTCGCGGGTAGCGTCCCCAAGGTCGCCAAGATCGCCGCCCTCCACCGCGGTGCATTGCGTGCTCGAGGGACACGAGACGCTGCGCAGGCCCGCGTTCGAGATGTCCTTGAGCTTCACAGCTGCGGGCGAAGTCGGATCGAACGTCACCTCCTCGCCGCTCCAATCGATCGCCGTGCACTGGGACGTGGACGGGCACGCGATGTCCAGCAGAATCTCCTCGGGTGCGACGACTGCGGGACTTGGCGCGCCGACAGCGGTCGGGTTGAATGTGATTTCGCGGCCGCCATCGTGCTCGTCGATCGCTGTGCACTGCGTCGCCGACGGGCAAGCCATGCTGATCAGGTAGGCGCCGGTGTCGACGGTGACGGGCGTGGGCACACCGGATGATCTCGGATCGAAGGTGAACTCGCGCTCGACGGAGCCGGCCGACGTGCATAGGTCTGGGGCAGCCGGGCAGACGATGTCGACGGCGGTGCACTGCGTGGTCGACGAGCAGGCCACGCTGCTCAGGACGTTCGCGTCGATCGCGACGTGACTCTCCGAGCCGGGCGCCGTGGGATCGAACGTGATCGCGTCACCGTTGCTGTCGACCGCCGTGCACTGCCTTGTGGACGGACAGGCGATGCTGGTCAGACCGGCGCCTGGGCTGTCGATCGAGCTACGGCTTCGGCTCGAGGGTGCGGCTGGATCGAATGTGATCGCATAACCCTGAGCATCCAGCATCGTGCACTGGGCAGCCGACGGGCAGGCGATGTCCGGTACCCGTGCCTGCCCCGGATCGAGCGTCACCGGTCCTGACCACGACAGCGGGCTGCTGGCGCGTGCGGCAGCAGAGAAGCAGGAGAACATGACGAGAACAGCTACTGCTCCCAAGGCGACGAGCCGAATGCGGGACGTCGCGGCACTGCGGATGCGTCGTCCACTGGATCTGCGGTCCGAGGAGTTGATGGCAACGCCGGGCGAGATCGAGGAGTCTTGGTGATGCCTGTGCGCATCACGGTATGCCGTTGTCAACGGCTCCCAGGCCCGCGCGATTACGGCCCCTGCCGAATTCACGCGATCACGCGCCGGATCCCAGCCATCGTCGCGCTCACGGAATACGTGGCGCGTCGTGCCTGATTCGATCTGCTCGCGATGCGCAAGGGAGTCCCGTGTAGTTCTCAGCTCGATGTGCAGGTCGCTGCATGCGACGACCGCGCCGCTACGGTACATCACTCATCGCCTATGGCGCTAGTCGCGTCGCGCCGACACCGTTGCCGCGGTGGCCGACCGCGCGTCAACCCAGGCGAGACTCGGCCGCGCCGTCAAGCAGATCCGCGTCCAGCGCGGCTTGACGCAAGAGCAGGTGTCGGCCGCATCGGGCCTGCATCCGACGTACATCTCCGACATCGAGCGCGGCGCGCGCAACCCGAGCTGGGAGGCGATCACCCGGCTCGCCGGCGGCATCGGCGTCCCGACCGCCGACATCGCCAGCTATTACGACGCCGGAGACGATCCGCAGAATTGACGCAGTGTCGTTGCAAAGACGTACTGACATGACACACGTCGAGACGTACGGTCGTCGACATGCGCCGCTCCGACTGGCTGATCCTCCTGCTCGCCGCCGCACCCGGTGGTCCGCTGGACCCGGTGCGGGTGCAGAAGGGCATGTTCCTGTTCGCGATGCAGGCGCCGCTCGCCCGTCACGAGCGCTACGGCTTCGAGCCCTACGCCTACGGCCCGATGAGCCGCGGTCTGTACGAGGACGTCGACCGGCTGCGCCACGAGCGGCTGCTCGACGAGTCCCCGGTCGAGGATGCCTCCTGGCGGCTGCTCGAGCTCACACCCGCCGGTCAGACGCGCGCTCGATCCGCGTCGCATCGTGCGGAGGTCGAGCAGCCCGAGGCGCTCGCGCAGCTGGCCGCGATTCGCGAGGAGATCAGCGAGCTCAACTTCACGGAGCTGCTCGCGCGCGTCTACGAGCGCTACCCCGACTACGCGGTGAACTCGGTCTTCCGGAGGCGGAGATGACCCTCGTGCTCGCGCTGCGCTGCCGGGAGGGCGTCGTGCTCGCGTCCGACGGGCAGGCCACGAGCGATGCCGCGGGCCAGCCGACGCGCGCGCCGGTGCGCAAGCTGTTCGACGTCGGCGGTCGCGTCGCCTGGGGATCGGCCGGCAGCATCGGCCTGCAGCAGACGCTCCAGGCGGAGCTCGGAGCGCTGAACGGCCACGCCGTCGACGCCGGGCAGCTTCGCCGCCGCCTGGCGTCCGTCGTCGTGCCACTGCAGCAGGCCGCGATGCGCGATTTCGTCCCGTTCGGCAGCGCCGAGCCACCGGAGCTGGCATGCCTGTTCTGCTGGTGCGACGCGGGCGGCCCGCGGATCCTCTCGATCCCGCGTACGGGCAGCGATCACCAGTTCCACGAGCGTCATGCGGCGATCGGCAGCGGCGACATCTTCGCCGAGCTGACCGTTCGCTCGATCGTCCACCTCGGCTCCACCGAGCTCAGCGTCGAACAGGCGAAGATGGTCGCGTACCGCACCGTCGCCGACGCGATCGACGTGGCCGCCGTCTTCCTCGGTCCGCCGATCCAGATGTACATCGTCACAGCCGACGGCGTGCAACGGGTGTCACGGGAGGAGATCGACGGTGGGCTCAGCGACGCCGTCGAGCTGTGGCGCGCGCGCCAGCGGGAAGCCCTCGGCCCGCTCGCGGCATGATCGCCGCGCGACATGAACGGGAGCGACGACCCGACCCGGCTGCCAGAACGCGTTCACATGCGGCGGTCGGCGTCACCGCGAGCTACGTTGCCGGGCATGAGGGCCAACCGCCAGTACCGCCTGCTCTACACGCGCTCGAGCCGCAGGCCGGCGCAGCTCGATCCGACGCGCATCGACCACATCGAGGTCGTGGACATCGCGTCGGGCGAGGTGGTGCTCTTCTGGGACCTCGCGGCGCCCGATGCCGCGCGACGCGCGCGGCGCCTGCGCGAGGACCTGTCGGTGCTCGACGTGGCGGACTTCGTCGATCGCTGGTGCGCCGTCGACCTCGACGAGCTCGACGCGATCCACCGCGCGGACGACTGACGCGCGCGCTCAGTCCTTGGGGCCGCCGCTGATCGCGAGGCCGGCACCGAGGCCGATCATCACGACCCCGCCCGTCCCGCCGATCGCGGCCAGCCGTCGCGGCGAGCGCACGAACCAGGCGCGGGCGGCGCCGGCGACGAACGCCCAGGCGCTGTCGCAGATCATCGCGATCGCGCAGAAGATCGCGCCCAGCGTGAGCAGCTGCAGCGGGACCGACCCCGCCGAGCGGTCGACGAACTGCGGCAGCACGGCGACGAAGAAGACGATCACCTTCGGGTTCGCCACGCCGACGACGAACGCGTCGCTCAGCATCCGCGGCAGGAGCTTCGGCTCGACCGGCGCGCACAGCGCGTCGGCGAGCGAGCGACGATGGCGAAACGCCTGCACGCCGAGGAACACGAGGTACGCCGCGCCCGCGAGCTTGATCGCCGTGAAGATCGCGATCGACTCCTGCACGACCGCACCGACCCCGAGCGCCACGAGCACGAGCTGCACGTAGACCCCCGCCGCGTTGCCGACCGCCGTCGCGACCCCGGCGCGGCGGCCGAGCGTCAGCGAGCGCGTGATGACGAACAGCACGCTCGGGCCCGGCACGACGATCAGCACGAAGGAGATCAGCACGAACGCGAGCAGGTGATCGGTCGGCAGCATCGCTCCGCGAGCGTAGTCGCCGTTGTCGCGCGCGACAACGGCGGGGCCGGCGAGTCTCGCTCGCCCGACCGCCGCGACTCGCTCGCCCGACCGGCCCCGGCCCGGGCCGGGCCTACAACAGCGCGAGCACCTCGGCGGCGGCGCGCTCGCCCGATCGCACCGCGCCATCCATGTAGCCGTTCCAGTAGCCGGCCGTCTCCGTGCCCGCCCAGTGGATGCGCCCGACCGGCTCGCGCAGCGCCGGCCCGTACGTCGTCAGCACGCCCGGCGCCGCGATCGCGACCGGGCAGCCGCGCGTGTAGGTCTCGGCGGACCAGTCCATCTCGATGTAGTCGATCGGCGTGAGCGCCTGGGCCCCGAACGCGCGCCCGAAGCTCTCGAGCGCGGCCTCGCGGCGGGCGGCGGCGCTCAGGCGGCCGAACGATCGCGCCTCGTCGCCCCCGACGAAGCCGAGCAGCGCACCGGGACTGCCCGACTCCGGCGAGCTGTCGAACGTGACGTTGCACGGTCCGACATCGGACAGCGACGACCCGTTGAGCCCGTCGCCGCGCCAGAACGGACGCTCGTAGATCGCCTGCACCTTGATCAGCGTGCCCTGCGGCAGGCGCTGCGTGAGCCCGTCGCGCAGCGCCGGCATCGCGGGCTCGTACTGGATGCGACCGGCGAGCGTCGGCGGGAGCGCGACGATCACATGCCGCGCGCGGTTGACGTAGCGGTCGGAGACGACCTCGACGTGATCGCCCGCCGTCACGATCCGCCGCACCGGCGAGCCCAGCACGACGCGCCGGCCGAGCGCGCGGGCGACCGCGAGCGAGATCGACTGCGTGCCGCCGGACACGTGATCCTGCTGCGCGCCGTTGCGCGTGCTGAAGTTGCGCTCGAACGTCCCGGGCGTCTGCTCGTCGCCCGACGCGGCGATGAAGAACAGGGCGAACAGCAGGGAGACCTCGCGCGGCTCGGCACCGAAGATCGGACGCAGCGCGGCCTGGGCGATGTCGAGGAAGCGCTCGCCGGCGGTCGTGTTGCGTCGCAGCCACGTGTCCAGCGACTGCGCGTCCCACTCGTCGGCGCGCTTTGCCTCCCACGGCGCGTCGACCGGCACCTGCAGCGCGAGCGAGTCGAGCTGCGGGATCGCGAGCAGCAGGTCGACGAGCGCGGCGGGGTCGGGCGGCGCCATCCCCGTCAGGCCGCCGTCGGAGTACGTCGAGCGCTGGCCGCCGCCGATGTAGACGTTCTTGCCGGTCTCATAGCCCGGGAACGTCGCGATCCCGAGCTCGTCGATCAGCGCGTGGATGTGGTTCTGCGTCGGCCCGACGAACTCCGCGCCGAGATCGACGACCTGGCCGCCCGCGATCGGCCGGCTCAGCGTTCGCCCGCCGACGCGGTCGCGCGCCTCGACGACGGTCACCGAGTGACCCGCGCGCGCGACCTCGCGCGCGGCGACCAGCCCGGCGAGTCCGGCGCCGACGACCACGACGTCCTCGCGCCGATGCGCCCGGCGGCGCGGCGGGGTCTCGCGCTTGGCGGCGGCGGCAGACGCGGCTTCGGTGTCGCCTAGCGGCCCGGCCGCCCGCGCCGCCGCCGCGACCGCCGCCGCGGCGAGGAAGCGCCGCCGGCTGATGCGCCGCGCCGGCCGCGTCGAAGGCGCCGCCACATGCCGTGAGAAGCGCGCGCCCATGCCGCCGCGATCCTAGCCCCCGGCCCCCGCGGGATCGACCGTCCGGGCAAATCGCGGGCGAGCGTGGAATTCGGCGCAGCGCGACGGCGCGGCAACTCCAGGCCGCTAGATTGACTCGCCGATGGCAGAGCGCGTCGCCGACTCCACGCAGACCGCCGGCCTCCCCGAGCCGGAGGTCGCACGGGAGTGGCTCGCCACGATGACGCTGATCCGGCGCTTCGAGGAGCGTGCCGGCGAGATGTACGCGAAGGCGAAGGTCGGCGGCTTCCTGCACCTCGCGATCGGCGAGGAGGCGACGATCGTCGGCTCCACGCGCGCGCTGCGCGACCAGGACTACCTGATCTCGACGTACCGCTCGCACGGTCACGCGCTCGCGCGCGGCAGCGATCCCAACCGCGTCATGGCCGAGCTCTTCGGCCGCGTCGACGGGCTCTGCCGCGGGCGCGGCGGCTCGATGCACATGTTCGACCTCGAGAAGCGCTTCATGGGCGGCTACGGGATCGTCGGCGGCAACCTGCCGATCGCGGCGGGCTTCGCGCTCGCGTCCGACTACGCGGGCCGCGACGAGGTGACGCTGTGCCAGTTCGGCGACGGCGCCTCCAACCAGGGGACGTTCGGCGAGACGATGAACCTCGCCGCGCTGTGGAAGCTGCCGGTCGTCTTCATGATCACGAACAACCGCTTCGGCATGGGCACCTCGCTCGAGCGCCACTCGGCGGTGACCGACCTGCTGCGCAAGGGCGAGGGCTTCGGCGTGCCCGGCATGCGCTGCGACGGGATGGACGTGCAGGACACCTACGCCGTCACGACCGAGGCGCTGCGCGTCGCGCGCGAGGAGCGCCGGCCGGTGCTCGTCGAGGCGCTGACGTACCGCTTCCGCGGCCACTCGATGGCCGACCCCGAGGAGTACCGCACGAAGGAGCAGGTCGACGAGTGGCGCAAGCGCGACCCGCTCGCGGTCTTCGGCGACCGGCTCGTGGAGGCGCAGATCATGAGCGCCGGCGAGCGCGCGCAGCTCGACGTCGACACGATCGAGCGCATCGACGCCGCGGTCGCGTTCGCCGATGCCTCGCCGCATCCCTCGCCGAACGAGCTCTACGACGACATCTACGTGCTCGGCGATCAGGTCCGCGGCTGGTACTCCGTCGACGCGCGCACGGCGAACACGCACCGCGGCGAGGACGAGCGCGCGATGACCGAGAACCTCCCCGGCCACGTCGAGTACGAGCGCGCGCTGGGATCGCCCGAGGTGCCCAACCAGGCCGACGACGCGCAGCGAGACGAGGACTAGCCCGTGGCGGTCATGCGCTACCGCGAGGCGCTGAACGCGGCGCTGCGCGAGGAGATGGCGCGCGATCCGACCGTGCTGCTGATGGGCGAGGACATCGGCGTCTTCAACGGCGCGTTCAAGGTCACGGCGGGGCTGCTCGAGGAGTTCGGCGAGAAGCGCGTGCGCGACACGCCGATCTCCGAGAACACGATCGTCGGGATGGGCGTCGGCGCGGCGATGACCGGCCTGCGCCCCGTCGTCGAGCTCATGACGATCAACTTCTCGCTGCTGGCGATGGACCAGATCGTCAACCACGCGGCGTCGATCCGCTACATGTTCGGCGGCCAGGTGAAGGTGCCGCTCGTGATCCGGATGCCGCAGGGCGCGGGCCACCAGCTCGGCCCGACGCACTCGCACTCGTGGGAGGCGCTGTTCCTGCACGTGCCGGGCCTGCTCGTCGCGGTGCCGACGACGGCGGCCGATGCGAAGGGCCTGCTGAAGTCCGCGATCCGCGACGACAACCCCGTGATCTTCATCGAGCACGAGTACCTGTACGGGCAGCGCGGCGAGGTGCCCGACGACGAGGACTTCACCGTGCGCTTCGGCGAGGCGGCGATCCGCCGCGAGGGCTCGGACGTGACGATCGTCGGGATCTCGCGGATGGCGCTGACCGCCGCGCGCGCGGCGAAGACGCTGAGCGAGAAGCACGGCATCGAGGCCGAGGTCATCGACCCGCGCACGCTGCGCCCGCTGGACCTCGACACGATCCTCGCGTCGGTCCGCAAGACCAACCGCTGCGTGATCGTCGAGGAGGGCTGGCCGCACGGCGGCGTCGGCGCGAACCTCGCGGCGCTGATCGCCGAGCAGGCCTTCGACGACCTCGACGCGCCGATCCAGCGCGTCACCGGCGCGGACGTCCCGATGCCGTACTCCAAGCCGCTCGAGCAGCTCGCGTTCCCGCACGAGGCGCAGGTCATCGAAGCCGTGCTGGCGACGACGGCCCGGGCGCGGTAGCCGCATGTCCGAGATCGTCATGCCGCGGCTGTCGGACTCGATGGAGGAGGGGACGATCCTGAAGTGGCTGAAGAGCGACGGCGAGTCGGTCGCGCGCGGGGAGCCGCTGGCGGAGATCGAGACCGACAAGGCGACGCTGACCTACGAGTCCGACGCCGCCGGCGTGCTGACGATCGTCGTCGCGGCCGGCGAGACGCTGCCGATCGGCGAGGTCATCGCGCGGCTGGACGACGGCGCGGGCGGCGGGGCGCAGGTAGGTGCCGGCGGCTCCGGCTCTGCGCCGGCCAGCGCAGAGCCCGCGACGAGCGCCGAGGAGGCGGCCCCGGCGAAAGCGGCCGCCGGATCCGCAGCCAAGCCCGTACCGGTCCCGCCCGCGGCCGCCTCCCCGGCGGCCGAGGCCCCCGAGGAGGCGGCCCCGCCGACGGCCGCCGGTCCACCCGCGTCGGGTTCGGCCGCCCCGCCGCCGGCCGCGACGGGGCGCGTGAAGGCGTCGCCGCTCGCGCGCCGGATCGCCCGCGAGCAGGGCGTCGACCTGCGGCTCGTGACCGGCACCGGACCGGGCGGGCGGGTCGTCAAGGCCGACGTCGAGGAGGCCGCGCGCAGCGGATCCGCCGCCGTCGGGACCGCGCCCGAGCACGCCCCGGATGCGGCAGGCTCGACGACGGCATCGGCCTCAGCCCCTGCCGCCGCCGTCACCGTCGCGCCGGGCGCCGCGGCGCCTCCGCCGGCCGCGCCCGGGTCCGCGGCCGCGGCACGACCGGCGGCCTCCTCCGCGCCCGCACCTGCCCAGACCGCCACCGGGAAGGGCGACGTCACGATCCAGGAGCCGACGCGCGTCCAGCAGGTGATCGCGCGCCGGATGGCCGAGTCGAAGGCCACCGTGCCCGAGTTCACGCTGCGCATGGAGATCGACATGGAGGCCTGCGTCGACCTGCGCACCCAGCTGAAGGGCCTCGGCGGCGACGTCCCGTCCTACAACGACATGGTCGTCCGCGCCTGCGCGCTCGCGCTGCGCGAGTTCCCGCGCGCGAACGGCAGCTACAGAGACGGCAGGTTCGAGCTGCACAGCCGCGTCAACGTCGGCATCGCGGTCGCCGCGACGGACGCGCTCGTCGTGCCGACGATCTTCGACGCCGACCGCAAGAGCCTGCGCGAGATCGCCCGCGAGTCGCGCGCGCTCGCCGAGCGCGTGCGCGCCGGCACCGTCACCCCGCCGGAGCTCAGCGGCGGCACGTTCACGGTCTCGAACCTCGGGATGTACGGCGTCACCGACTTCACCGCGGTCATCAACCCGCCGCAGGCCGCGATCCTCGCGGTCGGCGCGCTCGCCCCGCGCGCCGTCGTCCGCGATACCCCGTCCGGGGCGCAGGCGGCGCAGCTCGTGGCGCGCAACACGATGGCCGTCACGCTGGCCTGCGACCACCGCATCCTCTACGGCGCCGACGCCGCGCAGTTCCTCGCCCGCATCCGCGTGCTGCTCGAGCAGCCGCTCGCGCTCGCCTTCTGAGAGCAGCCCTCGCGTCGCGCGACGCTGCGCACCCGCGGCGGGGCGACGCCCGCCGAGGGCCGGCGGCCGGCGCGTCAGCGCAGCCGTCGCACGACGCTGTGCGCCCGCCGCGCCCGCAGCCCGACGTTCCCGGCGAAGCGTGCCCCGACGCGAGCACGGCGACCGCGAGCGACGGCCAGGCGCAGCACGGCGCGCACCGTGCAGTCACGCCGCACGCGCGTGCGCACCGAGCGCACGGCCCGCCCCTCCCGCGCCGTCACCGTCACGACGCCCGCGCAGGGCGCCGAGCGCAGCCGCGAGCGCACGACGATGCGTGCGGCGCGGCCGTCGCGGCGCGAGCTCACCCGCAGCCGCAGCCGCCTCGGCAACGCCAGCGCGGCCGCCGCGGCCGGCGGGCGCCCCGAGCGATCGGGATCGACGATCGGCAGCGACGCCGAGACGCTGCCGATCGTCACCGCGCCGATCGCCCGCTGGAGCGCGAACACCGGCGACCCGCCGCTG
>DATAZX010000019.1:0-25745 GCA_036271815.1 Solirubrobacteraceae bacterium | reverse complement strand
CATGACATCTCCGAGGCGGAGCGTCATGGCGATCGGTTGCTGGTGTTGGCGGATGGTGAGTTGTTGTTTGACGGTACGCCGGCCGAGCTCAAGCGCCAGGCGGTTGCCGGTGAGGGCGAGGACCTCGAGCAGGCGTTCGTCGGCTTCCTGCAGGCGAAGGGCCACTGAGCCGGCGTGCGCTGGCTGCTGCTCAAGGATCTGCAGATCCTGAGGCGCTCGAAGCTGCTCGTGGGGCTGCTGATCGTCTATCCGATCGCGATCGCGACGCTGATGGGCTTCGCGCTGTCCAGCGGCCCGGACAAGCCGCGCGTCGCGTTCCTCGACCAGGTCCCCTCCAACCGCGAGACGATCCGGCTGGGCAGCGAGAAGATCAACATCCGCACGTACACCGACCAGCTCTTCAAGGCGATCGAGCGCGTGCCGGTGCTCAACCGCGACCAGGCCGTCGCGAAGGTCAAGTCCGGGGCCGTGCTCGCCGCGATCATCATCCCGCCGGACTTCACGGAGAAGCTTTCGACGGGCGGCTTCTCGCGGGCGAGCATCGAGGTGATCTACAACGGCGACGCGCTGAAGCAGTCCTTCGTGCGCTCGACGATCACGTCGAAGCTCGCGCTCGCCGACGCCGCGCTGTCCGGGCAGGTCAATCGCCTCGCGTCCGGCTACATCGACGTGCTGCTCAACGGCGGCACGCTGGACATCCTCGGCACCGATCTGCAGATCCTCGGGCTCAAGCACTCGACGAACGCGATCGACCGCGTGCTCGCCGACCACGTCACGGCCGCCAACAAGCGCCGGCTGAAGCCCGTCGACACGTTCGCGCACCTCGCGGTCGCCAACGCGGGCCGCGCGAAGGACGTGCTCGACACCGTCCAGCGGCCCGTCCAGGTGACCCAGACCGTCCTCAGCGGGCGCCGCACGCCGCTGGACACGTTCGCCGTGGCGGTCGCGGTGACGGTGTCGCTGATGTTCGTCTGCGTGCTGCTCGCGTCGGGCCTGCTCGCGCTCGAGCGCGAGGAGAACACATTAGCGCGGCTCGCCCGCGGCCTCGTCCCGGGCGGGCGCCTGCTGACCGAGAAGATCGTGCTGGCGGCGGCCTGCTCGTTCGCGGTCACGATGGTGATGCTGCTCGGCGTGAGCCTGTTCGTGCCCCTGGACATGGCGAGGGTCGGGCTGTGGATGCTCGCCCTCGGCGGCGGCGCGCTCGCGTTCGCCGCGATGGGCGTCGCGATCGGCTGCCTCGCGCGGGAGGTGCGGGCGGCGTCACTGCTGGCGTTCCTGCTGTCGCTGCCGCTGGCGTTCCTCGCGCTCGTCCCGTCGGGCGGCGTCTCGCCGGCGCTCTACGAGGTCATCCGCGTGATCTCGGCGATCTTCCCGTTCAAGCCCTCCCTGCAGGCGATCGACGCCGCGGTGAACGGCTCGTCTCCGGGCATCGGCCAGGCGCTGGCGCATCTCGCCGCGCTGATCGTGGTCTTCGGCGCGGCGGCCCGCGCCGGGCTGCGGCGCTTCGCCTGAGCGCCGGCTCGTCGGCTGGGGCTCCGCGCGGCTGACCTGCGGCTGTCCGGCGATTCGAAGAGCCCCGTCGTTCGGGTGGTCGCGCCGCGCCGCGACGGTTGCATCCGAGCTGCGGTCCTTCGGGTCGCGCCGCGCGCGACGCTGGCCGAGTCGGGTCGTGTGGCGCCCGTCGTCGTCGGGTCGGTCGCGTCCGTCCTTCGCCACCTCGCCACAGCTCTCGTGTGGCGCGAGGCGGCTACGACCCGGGGGCTACGGGCCTGCCGCCGCCTCGGCGGTGAACGCCTTGTCGACGACCGCGACCGCGGGCTTGGCCTTGTAGCGGATGTCGAACAGGCCCTTCTGGTTGAGGCCGCGGACGAGCTGGATGTCCGGCACGAGCTTCTTGATCGAGCCGCCGAAGAACGAGGGCGCGACCGCGAAGTCGCGCAGGTTCCAGACGAGCGCGCCGGCGAGGTCGGGGATGCTCGCGTACGTCTGCAGGTGCAGGTCGATGAGGTGCGCCTGGAAGGCGTAGCCGCCGGGGGAGGCGGTCGGGTTGCGGCCGTTGGCCTCGGCGCCGAACTCCGTCACCGCGATGACCTTGTTCGGGAACACGGAGCGCAGGGAGGCGAGCCGCTGCTTGATCTCCTTGCGCAGCTCGTCCGCGCTGGCGTTGGTGGACTCGTACCAGCCGATGTAGTTCGTCCAGCCGATCATGTCGATGTCCTTGTAGATCGGCTCCGGCTTCTTCGGCGGGTGCGCCCCCCAGATGTCCAGCGCGACGGGCCGGCTCGGGTCGGTGCGATGCAGCTCCTTGGCCATGTCCTCGATGTACGGGATCTGGCCGCCCGGATGGCCGGCGCCGGCGACCTCGTTGGCGAGGTTCCAGGTGATGATCGACGGGTGCAGCTGGCCCTGGCGCATGCTCGTGCGCGCCCGGGTCCGCGCGGCGGCCTCGCGCTGCGCGCCGACCGACGTCCAGTTGCCCGGCGCGTCGGTCGGGCCGATGCCCTGCCAGACCATGATCCCGGCCGCGTCGAGGCGCTCGAGCAGCCCCGGGTCGATCGCGTGCTGCGAGCGCGTCGCGTTGGCGCCGATCTCCTTCAGCTCGCTGACGATGCGGTCCTGGTCGGCCGGGCGCAGCGCGTCCCCGTGGCCGAAGGCGTCCTCGTGAAACGAGGCGCCGCGCAGGCGGATCTGCTTGCCGTTGAGCATCAGCTTCGTGCCCACGGCCTTGACCTCGCGCAGGCCGACGTGCGCGCGGTAGGACGACTCGCCCGGGACCTCGAGCTCGAGGTCCCAGAGGTTCGGCGCGGTCGGCGACCAGAGGTCGGGGTCGTCGACGTGGACGGTCGTCTTGAGGACCTCGGTGCCGTCGTGGGCGAAGGGCGCCGGCGCGAAGGTGAAGGGGATCGTGCGGTCGCCGCGCGTCAGCGTGCCCTGCGCGCCGAGCTGGCGCGGATCGGCGTTGTTGCGCAGGTGGATCTGCAGGTCGACGTCCGCCGAGCCGTCGTCCTGCAGCCGCGTGTTCATCTCGGGATAGCTGATCTCGCTCGGCCCGATCCGGCGGATGCTGACGCCGCGGTTGATACCGCCGAAGTTGAACCACAGCCGGTGCCAGCCGTCGCGCTTCATCGCGGTCGGGCCGACCCAGTTCGCGCGCACGACGAGGTCGTGGCGGACCCCCGCCTTCAGCTGGACGCGCACGTCGAAGGGCAGGTACTCGCCCTTGTGCTTGCCGACGAGCTTGCCGTCGACGTAGACGCGCGCGCGGTGGTTGACGGACTCGAAGTGGATCGCGTAGGTCCCGTCGGTCGGGACCTCGATGTGCGTGCGGTACCAGCCGATGCTGCCCTTGAAGTTGTAGAGGCCCTTGCGACCGCTGATCTTCGTCGCGTCGGGCACGTACGGCACGCGCACGAGCTGCCCGGCGAACTTGCCGGTCTGGTAGCCCTGGTCCAGGCCGACGTCGTCGGGGTCCTTGCGAAAGCGCCACAGGCCGGAGAGCTGCGCGCGGTCGCCGGGACCCTCGTAGATCGTCGGTGGGCCGCCCTGTGGCGAGAGCACGACCGTGTCCGGGGCGGGATCCGGAGAGGCCGACGACGACGAGACGGCCACGAACCAGGCTCCACCCGCCAGCAGCGCCGTGAGCAGAACGCCGATCAGCGCCCCGACGACCCGCCTGCTCACTCGTCCCTGTTCTGTGTCATCTCACGTATTCCCAGCGCCGCGGGCACGCGCGCAACGACTGCGGGCGCGGAGGATCTGTCGCCGCGTGAACGTTGCGGCTCGCAGAATGTAGCGTTCCAGGTCGATGCGCAAGCCAGACCCCCACCGCTTCGTGGCGCATCGGCGCTGAGATGGGCCGCAGCTACGACGAGATCGACGAGCGGATGGCGCGCTGGATCGCCGCCCAGGCGCTGTTCTTCGTGGGCAGCGCGCCGCTCTCCGAGGACGGCCACGTCAACGTCTCGCCGAAGGGTCCGATCGGCTCGCTGCGCGTGCTCGGCCCCGCGACGGTCGCGTACCTCGACATCGTCGGCAGCGGCGCGGAGACGATCGCCCACCTGCGCGAGAACGGCCGCATCGTCGTGATGCTCTGCGCCTTCGAGGGTCCGCCGCGGATCCTGCGCCTGCACGGCCACGGCGAGGTGCTGCTGCCGGGCGAGGACGCCTACGACGAGCTGCTCGAGGAGGCCGCGTTCGAGGACGCGTCGCTGCCCGAGGGGCGCCGGGCGATCGTGCGCGTGCAGGTCACGCGGATCGCGGATGCCTGCGGCTACGGCGTGCCGCTGATGTCGACCGAGGGCAAGCGCCCGCACGCGGCGCTGTGGGCGCAGAAGAAGCTGCGCGTCGGCGGCGTGGCGGAGATCGAGGCGTACAAGTCCGTCAAGAACGAGGTCAGCATCGACGGGCTGCCGGCGGTCGACGTCGCGGCCCCGTCCGAGCGCGTCGAGCACTGAGCGGCGATGGCCAAGCGCCGCGACGAGAGGGTCGTGTGGTCGAGCTCCGACGGCGATCTGCGCAAGGCGCGCGATCCGCAGCTGCGCGCGCGGCTCGCCGCGGGCGGGCGCGTGAAGGTGCGCCGCGAGACCGCGGGGCGGCGGGGCAAGGCGGTCACGACGGTCTCGGGCGTGCCACTCGACGACGCGGCCCTGCGCGAGCTCGCCGGCAGGCTGAAGAAGCGCTGCGGCGTCGGCGGGTCGGCGAAGGACGGCGTCATCGAGCTGCAGGGCGATCACCGCGACGCGGTCGTCGAGCTGCTGCGCGGCGACGGCTACGACGTCGTCCTCGCGGGCGGCTGACCGGCCCGGCCGGCGGGTCCGGCTGACCCGGCCGGCTGATCCGCCGCCGCGCCCGGTCGGCCGGCGCCGGCGTGCGGCTGCCGCGCAGGGAGGGCCAGGGGCGTCGGCCGCGGACCGGCCCTCGCGCCCGCTCAGGGCGTCGGCAGCGCGACGTACTTGGTCTCGAGGTACTCCTCGATGCCCTCGGGTCCGCCCTCGCGGCCGAAGCCGGAGTGCTTGACGCCGCCGAACGGCGCGCCCGCGTTCGAGACGATGCCCTGGTTGAGGCCGACCATCCCGGTCTCCAGGCGCTCGCTCACCCGCAGCGCGCGGGCGAGGTCGGCGGTGTAGAGGTAGGCGACGAGCCCGAACTCCGTGTCGTTGGCCTCGGACACGGCCTGCTCCTCGGTGCGAAACGCGCGCACCGGGGCGACGGGTCCGAAGATCTCCTCGCGCAGCAGCCGCGCGCCGGACGGGACGTCCGCCAGGACGGTCGGGCGGTAGAAGTGGCCCGGGCCGTCGATGCGCTCGCCGCCGCACAGCACGGTCGCGCCGCGGGCGACGGCGTCCGCGACGAGCTCCTGCACCTTCCGAAGCTGGTCCTCGTCGATCAGCGGCCCGACCTCGACGTCGTCCCGCGTCCCGCGTCCGATCTTCAGCACGCCCATCCGCTCCGCGAGCCCGGCGGCGAAGGCGGGCGCGAGCGACTCGTGGACGTGGAAGCGGTTGGCCGCCGTGCAGGCCTCGCCGATGTTGCGCATCTTCGCGACCATCGCGCCGTCGAGCGCGTCGTCGAGGTCGGCGTCCTCGAAGACGACGAACGGGGCGTTGCCACCGAGCTCCATCGACAGGCGCAGCAGCTGCTCGGAGGCCTGCTGCATGAGCTTCCGGCCGATCTCGGTCGATCCGGTGAACGACAGCTTGCGGGTGCGCGGATCGCGGATCAGCGGCTCCATGACGCTGCCCGACGACGACGAGGTGATGACGTTCAGCACGCCCGCCGGCAGCCCGACGTCCTCGAAGACCTGCGTCAGCGCGAGCATCGACAGCGGCGTGAGCTTCGCCGGCTTGACGACCATCGTGCAGCCGGCGGCGATCGCGGGGCCGATCTTGCGCGTCCCCATCGCCAGCGGGAAGTTCCACGGCGTGATGAAGACGCACGGCCCGACGGGCTGCTTCATCGTCAGCAGGCGCCCGCTGCCGGCCTGGTGGGTCGTGTAACGGCCGTCGATGCGGACCGCCTCCTCGGCATACCAGCGCAGGAACTCCGCGGCGTAGGTCACCTCGCTGCGCGACTCGGAGAGCGGCTTGCCCATCTCGAGCGTCATCAGCAGCGCGAGCGCGTCGGCGCGCTCGACCATCGCCTCGTAGGCGCGGCGCAACACCTCGCCGCGCTCGCGCGGCGGCGTGTCGCGCCAGGACGCGAAGGCGTCGTGGGCGGCGGTCAGCGCGTCGAGCGCGTCCTCGCCGGTCGCGTCGGCGACGGCCGCGATCGTCTCGCCGGTCGCGGGGTCCTCGACCGCGACGGTCGCGCCCCCGGCGCCCTCGCGCCACTCGCCGGCGATGAACAGGCGCTTGGCGACGGCGTGCAGGACGGCCCGCTCCCCGGCGTCGGCACCGAGCTCGTCGATCGTGCTCATGGGGTCGAGGGTACGGCGAGCGGGGTGGCGGCGCGCGGGTGCTGCGTAGGCTGAGGATGCACGTGGACGGGCTACCCCCCAGCGCGAGCGGCGCAACTCCGAAGCGGGCGAGGTGTCCCCGCATCCAGATGCGAAGCGCTCGGCGACTCATGCTCCCGGCGGCCGTCGCGGCGGTCTCGGCCGTCGGCTCGGTGGTGGTGGCGGCCGGTCCGGCGCAGGCGGCCTCGCGCCTCATCGTCCGCGGCGCCGGCTTCGGGCACGGCGTCGGCATGAGCCAGTGGGGCGCCTACGGCTTCGCGATGCACGGCAAGGACCACGCCTTCATCCTCGGCCACTACTACACGGGCACGCAGCTCGCCAGGCTGGCGGGGCCGACCGACGTCCGCGTCCTGCTGCGCAGCGGCGGGACGATCTCCTTCAGCGGGGCGACGGCCGTCGCGGGCGGCGGTCGCAGGCTCTCGGCGGCGCAGACCTACACCGGCACGCGCTCGCTCGGCTCGATCGTGCTGCGCACCTCCGCCGGGCGCAGCCTCGGGACCTACAAGTCGCCGCTGCGCGTGACCGGCGCCCCGACGGGCGTGCTCGTCCGCGGCCGCGCCTCCAACGGCGTGACGAACGGGCGCTACCGCGGCGACCTCGAGCTGCGCGCGGGCGCGCTCGGCGTGTCGGCGATCGACGTCGTCTCGCTCGAGGACTACGTGCGCGGCGTCGTCGCCGGCGAGATGCCGCCGAGCTGGCCCGCGGCGGCGCTGCAGGCGCAGGCCACTGCGGCCCGCACCTACGCGCTGGCGACGGCCAAGGACGGGGACGGCTTCGACCAGTACGCCGACACGCGCTCGCAGATGTATCCCGGCATCTCGGGCGAGACCCCGACGACGGACGCCGCGGTGGCGGCGACCGCCGGGGAGGTCGTCGCCTACCAGGGCAAGCCCGTGGTGACGTACTACTTCTCGACGTCGGGCGGCCAGACGGAGAACGTCGAGAACTCGTTCATCGGCGCGACCCCGGAGCCGTGGCTCGTCTCGGTCGACGACCCCTACGACAGCGCATCGCCGCGCCATCGCTGGCGCCGCCAGATGACGCTCGGCTCCGCGGACGCGCGCCTCGGCGGCCTCGTCAAGGGCGACCTGCGCCAGATCAAGGTGCTCCAGCGCGGCCGCTCGCCGCGCGTCGTGCGCGCGCAGGTCGTCGGCAGCGGCGGCACGACGAACGTCACCGGGCCGCAGCTGCGCGCGAAGCTCGGCCTCTACGACACCTGGGCGCGCTTCACGGTGATCACGGCGAGCGGGTCGCGCGGGGACGGCAACACGCCGAAGCCGACGCCGACCTCGCCCCCGGCGTCACCGCCCGCGACGACCACGCCCGCGGGTCCGGGGACGGGCGGCGCCGCTCCGCGCATCCGCGCGGCGTCGCGGTCGTCGGTGGTCGGCGGGCTCGACGCGGCCGCGTCGGCGCTCGCCACGGCGCGCGAGACGGCCGGGGCGCGCGTCGCGGGCGTCGTGTCGGGCCGCGTCGCGCCGGCGGGCGCGGGGCGCTGGGTCGCGCTCGAGCGCTACGCCGGCGGGCGCTGGGTGGCGCAGTTCGAGACGCCGACGCTGCGCGGCGGCCGCTATCGCGCGACCGTGCCGCTCGCCGGGATGTACCGGGTGCGCTTCGCGGGCGAGGCCGGCCCGCCGGTCCGGGTCGGCTGAGCGCACCGGTCTCGCCTCGGCTGAGCGGCACCGGTCTCGCGTCGGCTTGGGAGGTGGCGTCGCGCCATGCCTCGGGTGCTCGCGAAGCGGACCGCGATGTGCTCTCGGGGTGCTCGCGAGGCGGCGCGCGTGGCGCGCCGCGCCATGCTCGGCGTCAGCCGGTGTAGACGCGCGTCAGCGACTCGGCGACGCAGACGGGCTTCAGCGCGCCCTCGCCCTCGAACGTCAGCTTCGTCGCGACCTGCGCGCCGCCGAGCACGTCCTCGACGTCGACGAGCGTCATCCGCATCCGCACGCGGTTTCCGACCGGCAGCGGCGCCGGGAAGCGCACCCGGTTCAGGCCGTAGTTCACGGCGAACGCGAAGCCCTCGTAGGCGATCAGCTGCGCGCTGAGCATCGGGTGCAGCGAGAGCGTGTAGTAGCCGTGCGCGATCGTCCCGCCGAACGGCGTCTGCGTCGCGCGCACCGGGTCGACGTGGATCCACTGATGGTCGCCCGTGACGCGCGCGAACTCGTCGATCGCGTCCTGCGTGACGTCGTGCCAGGCGCTGACGCCGATCTCCTCGCCGACGCGCGCACGCAGCGCTTCGAGGTCGGTGACGGTGAGCATCGGCCGCAGTCTAGGTCGGCCGCGTGCGTAGGCTTGCGGGCGTGCCCGGCCCGCTGCTCGCCGTCGATGCCCCGTCGCTGCTGTATCGCGCGTTCTTCGCGCTGCCGCAGAGCATCACCGACGCCGAGGGCCACCCGGTCAACGCGCTGCTCGGGATGGCGAACCTCGTCCTGTTCGTCGTCGAGCGCCACGACCCGCGCGCCGTCGTGCTGTGCTTCGGCGCCGAGAAGGCCGCCTACCGCGCCGAGCTGTTCGCGCCCTACCACGCCGACCGGCCGCCGATGCCCGACGAGCTCGAGCGCCAGTGGGCCGACGCACCCGCCTTCTTCGCCGCATTCGGCTGGGAGAGCCTGTCCGACGCGCGGCTGGAGGCCGACGACCTGCTCGGCTCGCTGGCCACGCTCGAGCAGGCGGCCGGCGGCCGGGCGCTGCTGTTCACCGGCGACCGCGACATGTTCCAGTGCGCGAGCGACCGCGTGACGGTGTTGTTCCCGCGCGGCGGCAAGGACGGCCCGGAGGTCGTCGGTCCCGGCGAGGTGCGCGAGCGCTACGGCATCGAGCCCGAGCAGGTCCCCGACTTCATCGCGCTGCGCGGCGACCCGTCCGACGGGCTGCCGGGCGCGAAGGGGATCGGCGCGAAGGGCGCGCGCGACCTGCTGCGCGCGCACGGCACGCTCGAGGCCGTGATCGCGGCAGCCGCCAAGCCGGGCGCCATGACGCCGCGCACGGCCGGCGCGCTGACGGCCGACCCCGGCCTGCTGCACGCCTTCAAGGACATCGCGACGCTGCGCGACGCCGGCATCGCGCGACCGTCCGACGCGGCCACCGACGGCGTCAGGGCCGCCGCGGCGGCCCGCGCCCGCGGGATGAACCGCCTCGCCGAGCGCCTCGAGAAGCTCGCCGCGGCGGGCGAACGGGCCTGACGCGGGCGCGAGGCCGGCGCATCCGCGGCGCGCCCGCGGCCAGCGCGCCGGACCGCCCGCAACCGACCACCGCGGCCCATCTTTGCGCCATCATGTGCCGCGAGTGGTCCGTCGCACAACAGTCCACCGTCTCCGGACGGACCATCGCTAGGTGTTTCGCGCGGCGCTCCTGGTCCTCGCGCTCGTCGGCGCGCTCGCGCTGCCGGCAAGCGCGCTGGCGGCCGATCCGCCGGGGCCGCTGACGATCTCGCAGGGATGGCAGATGGCGCTGGACCCGGGCGATCACGGGCTCGCGCAGGACTGGCAGAGCGGGCAGGCCGGCTCTGCCTGGCAGCCGGCGACCGTCCCGAACGTGTTCGACGCGGATCCCACGCCCGAGGCGTTCAAGGGCACCGTCGGCTGGTATCGCGTCTCCTTCACCGGCCCGCCGACCGCCGCCGGGATGGGCTGGTGGCTGCGCTTCGAGCAGGTCCGCCGCTCGGCCCGCGTGTGGCTGAACGGCGTCGAGATCGGCACCCACAAGGACCCCTACACGCCGTTCGAGCTGCCCGGCAAGGGCCTCGTCCCCGGCCGCGCGAACACGCTCGTCGTGCGCGCGGACAACCGCCGCGTGCCCGGCACGCGCGAGGGCTGGTGGAACTGGGGCGGGATCACGCGCGCGGTGTCGCTCGTCGCGCGCGGGCCGGTGGTGCTGCAGCAGGTCGGCGTCCTGCCGGAGCGCAGCTGCCAGGCCGGGCACTGCAAGTGGGTCGCGCTCGTCGACGGCTGGCTGCTGAACCGCAGCACCCGCACGCAGTACCCGGCGGTGAACCTCACGCTGCGCTCGCCGGACGGCACGATCACGAAGGGCGGCTCGAAGGCGCGCAAGCTGCGTGCCGGCGAGCTCGTGCGGGTCACCTACCGGGTCGCGGTCGACGGCGACCCGAAGCTGTGGGCGCCCGAGCACCCGCAGCTCTACGACGCGACGGTCCGCACCGTGCTCGGCTCGCAGGTCATCCAGGCCGACAAGCGGCGCGTCGGGTTGCGCACGGTCAGCGTCGTCGACGGGACACTGCGCCTCAACGGGCGCGTGCTCGACATGCGCGGCTCGTCGATCGTCGAGGACATGCCCGGCCACGGCGCGGCGCTCACCGACGCCGACATCGACACGATCGTCGACGAGCTGAAGGCCGTCGGCGCGAACGTCACCCGCGCGCACTACCTCATGGACCCGCGCCTGCTGGCGCGCCTGGACGAGGCCGGGATCCTCGTCTGGAGCCAGGCGCCCGTCTACCACCGCGACGCGATGCTGAAGACGCCGGGCCAGCGCTCCTACGAGCTCTCCGACCTGCGCAACACGATCCTCGAGACGCGCAACCACCCGTCGGTGATCGTCAACTCCGTCGCCAACGAGCTCACGCCGACGCCCGACACGGTCAAGACGACGCGGATCTGGCTCGAGAACGCCGCGGCCCTCGCCCGCGACCTCGACCCGACGCGCCCGGTCGCGCTCGACATCCTCTCCTATCCGCGCGAGCCCAAGCAGAAGACGTACGACGCCTTCGACATGCTCGGGATCAACTCGTACTACGGCTGGTACAAGGGCAAGAAGTCGCGCTCGACCGCGCACCTGCAAGACCTCGCGCCGTACCTGCGCGCGATGCACGCGAAGTACCCGACCAAGGGCCTGGTCATGACGGAGTTCGGCGCCGAGGCCGACCACCACGGCTCGGCGAACGTCAAGCAGACCTACGAGTTCCAGTCGAAGTACATCGAGGACAACCTCGCGATCATCGACAAGCTCGGCTTCATGGGCGGGGCGATCTACTGGACGACGCGCGAGTTCGCCGTCAAGCCGCACTGGAACGGCGGCGCGGTGCCGCTCGTGCACGACTCGATCCACAAGAAGGGCCTGATCTCCTACGCCGGCGTGCCCAAGCCGGCGTTCGCCGTCGCGCGCAAGCTGTTCAAGGCGACGCCGCTGTATCGCGACGACCCGGCCGCGGTGGTGCGCGCGAGGCTGTCCGATTCGGGCTCGGTGTTCGGGCGGATGCTGCTCGTGATGTTCGCCTTCGCCGTCGTCGGGGCGCTGCTCGTCCTCGACGCGATCTGCCTGCGCGACATCTGGCGCTACCGCCCACGGGACGCGCAGGTCGTCGAGCTGCGCCGCCGCGCCGCCTGAGCTCGGCCCCGCGGCACGCCGCTCGCCAGCGCTCGGCCTCGCAGCGCGCCGCTCGCCAGCGCCCCGGCCCCGCGACGCGTACCGTTCACGGCGATGCCCGACGACACGCCTCAGCCTGCCGAGCGCGAGCGGCGCCCGGCGATCGTCGCGGTCGACGACGAGCCGGCCGTCCTCGCCGCCGTCTCGCGCGACCTGCGCCGGCGCTTCGGCGAGCGCTACCGCATCCTGCGCGCGCCGTCGGGCGCCGAGGCGCTCGAGATCCTGCGCCAGCTGCGCGCGCGCGGCGACCAGGTCGCGTTGCTGATCGCCGACCAGCGCATGCCCGGCATGTCGGGCACCGAGTACCTCGTGCAGGCGCGCAAGCTCGTGCCCGACGCCAAGCGCGTCCTGCTGACCGCCTACGCCGACACGACGGCCGCGATCGCGGCGATCAACGAGGTCGCGCTGGACTACTACCTGCTGAAGCCCTGGGACCCGCCCGAGGAGCAGCTGTTCCCGGTCGTCGAGGACCTGCTGACGACGTGGGAGTCCGGGGCCGCGCTGCTGGCGGGCGGCGTGCGCGTGATCGGCCACCGCTTCTCCAAGGAGTCCCACGACCTGCGCGACTTCCTCGCGCGCAACCGCGTGCCGGCGCGCTGGCTGGACATCGAGCGCGAGGGCGAGGCGCGCGAGCTGCTGCGCGTCGCGGACGTCGACCCCGGTCGCCTGCCCGTCGTGCTGCTCGAGGACGGCAGCGTGCTCGAGCAGCCGACCGTGCTGGAGCTCGCCGAGCGGCTCGGCGTCGCGGGCGTCCCCGCTTCGGACCACTACGACCTCGTGATCGTCGGCGGCGGGCCGGCCGGGCTCGGCGCCGCCGTCTACGGCGCGTCGGAGGGCCTGCGCACGGTCATGATCGAGCGCGAGGCGCCCGGCGGGCAGGCCGGGCAGTCGAGCCGGATCGAGAACTACCTCGGCTTCCCGATGGGCCTGTCGGGCTCGGACCTCGCGCGCCGCGCGACCGACCAGGCGAGGCGGCTGGGGGCGGAGCTGCTGACCGTGCAGGACGCGGTCGGGCTGCAGGTCGAGGGCGCGGGGCGGATCGTCGAGCTCAGCGGCGGCGGCTGTCTGAGCGCGAGCTGCGTGCTGATCGCGTCGGGCGTCTCCTACCGCCAGTACGACGCGCCGGGCTTCGCCGAGCGCACCGGGACGGGCATCTACTACGGCGCCGCCCTGACCGAGGCGAAGTCCTGCTCCCAGCAGCACGTCGTCATCATCGGCGCGGCGAACTCGGCGGGGCAGGCCGCCGTGCACTTCAGCGGCTACGCCAGCAAGGTGACGATGCTCGTGCGCGGCCCGTCGCTGGCGAAGTCGATGTCGCACTACCTCGTCGAGCAGATCGCGGGGCTGGAGAACATCGAGGTGCGGACGCGGTCCTCGGCCGTCTCGGCGCACGGCGAGGGCGATCGCCTGAGCTCGCTGCTGGTGTGCGATGGCGACGGCTCCGAGGAGCAGCTGGACTGCGACGCGTGCTTCGTCTTCATCGGCGCGTCGCCGCGCACGGACTGGCTCGCGGACGTGGTGCGCCGCGACGACCGCGGCTTCATCCTCGCCGGACCCGACGTCAAGCGCGACGGCTGGCCGCTGGAGCGCGATCCGCACCTGCTCGAGACGAGCGTCCCCGGGGTGTTCGTCGCGGGCGACGTGCGGGCGCGCTCGATCAAGCGCGTCGCGAGCGCCGTCGGCGAGGGCGCGATGGCCGTGTCGCTCATCCACCAGTACCTCCTGGACGGCTGACGGTGGACGGCGTCACGCTCGCCGATCTGCGCACGATCGACCTCTTCGACGAGCTCTCCGACGACGACCTCGGGCCATGGCTGGATGCCGTGCGCTGTCGCAAGGTGCCGGCGGGCGAGCTGATCGAGGAGCAGGGCGAGCCGGCAGCCGGGCTGCAGCTGCTGCTGAGCGGGACCGCGCGCTCGTTCCTGCTCAACGGCGAGCAGCCGGAGCCGGTCGGGCGCCAGACCGCGCCGACGTGGATGGGCGCGATCGCGGCGCTGACCGACGCGCCGATGGGCGTGCGGATGGTGGCCGAGACCAACTGCCGGATGGCGAAGATCGCGCCCGCCGACTTCGTCCGGCTGGCGCTGTCGCAGCCGTCGGTGCATCGCCGCGTCATGCGCCAGGTCGCGCCGGTCGTGCGGCGCCTCGGCGAGATCGAGGCCAACCGCGAGCGGCTCGCGTCGCTCGGGACGATGGCCGCGGGGCTCGCGCACGAGCTCAACAACCCCGCCGCGGCGGCGCAGCGCGCGGCCGCCCAGCTCGCCGAGGCGCTCGACGTCATCAACGGGGCGCTGCGGGCGTTCGTCACGTCGGGGGTCGAGCGGGTCGACGCCGAGCGGCTGCTCGCGCTGCACCAGCAGGCGCTCGACGGCGCCGTCGGTCGCACCGCGCTCGACGCGCTCGACGCCGCGGACGCCGAGGACGCGCTGCTCGAGGCGCTCGAGGACCTCGGCGTGCCGGAGCCGTGGAAGATCGCCGAGCCGCTGGCCGCCGCGGGCGTCGGCGACGCGTGGCTCGCGCAGGTCGCCGGGCTGGCGGGGCCGGCGACCGCGGGTGCGCTGAAGTGGGTCGCGGCGACGCTGAGCGCCGAGGGCCTGGTCGCGGAGCTGCAGGACTCCACGCAACGGATGTCCAAGCTCGTCGGCGCGGTCAAGACGTATGCCTACATGGACCGCGGCGGCGTGGTCGAGGTCGACCTGCACGAGGGCCTGGAGAGCACGCTCGTGATCCTCGGCCACAAGCTCAAGCACACGACGATCGAGCTCGTGCGCGACTACGACCGCACGCTGCCGAAGCTCACGATCCGCGGCTCGGAGCTCAACCAGGTCTGGACGAACCTGCTCGACAACGCGATCGACGCGCTCGGCGAGTCGGGCACGATCACGATCACCACGCGCCGCGACGGCCCGTGCGCGCTCGTCGAGATCGCCGACGACGGCCCCGGCATCCCGCCCGAGGTCCGCGACCGCATGTTCGACGCGTTCTTCACCACGAAGGAGGTCGGCAAGGGCACCGGCATGGGCCTCGAGGTCGCGCGGCGGATCGTCGTCGACCGCCACGACGGCTCGCTGACGGTCGACTCCGAGCCGGGCCGGACGGTGTTCCACGTCTGGCTGCCGTTCAAGCAGGCCTGACGAGGTTCGAGCGGGGCGCCCGCCGCAATTTCGCACCCCGCCGGCGCCCGCGCTCGCCCGGCGCCGGGCGAGCGAGCCGCCGCCGCCCGCGCCGTCGTGTCCGGCTCGCGCGGACGTTCAGTACAGGTCCGGGCCCGTGTTGCCGGGGACCAGCGCCTGCGGTGCCCAGCTGCTGCCGTCGAACGACGAGTAGAACAGGCGCTGGTCGCTGTCCATGCCCTTCCACGCGGCGAACAGCCGGCCGTTGTACGCGGCGATCGCGGGTCCGATGCTCGTCGCCACGCCGGGGAGGCTCTTCTGCGCGGCCCAGTTCGTGCCGTCGTAGGAGGAGTAGTAGATCCCCTGGTCGGCGCTCATGCCCTTCCAGCCGGCGTAGAGCCGGCCGTCGAAGACGCACAGCGACGGGGCGATGCTCGTCGCGACGCCGGGAATCCGGGCCTGCGGCGACCAGCTCGTGCCGTCGAAGTGCGAGAACCAGATCGACTGGTCGTCGTCGGTGCCGCGCCACGCCGCGTAGAGCTTGCCCCCGAACGTCGCCAGCGCCGGCCCGTAGTGGCTGCCGGCGCCCGGGATCATCTGCTGCGCGACCCAGCCGCCGCCGGCGAGGTGCGAGAAGAACAGCCGCTGGTCGCGATGCGTGCCCTTCCACGCCGCGTACACCGTGCCGCCGAACTCGGCGAGCGAGGGTCCGACGCTGCTGTTGCCGCCATACGGCGCCTGCGCGGCCCAGCTGTGGCCGTCGAAGTGCGAGAAGAACAGGCGGTCGTCGCCGACCTCGCCCTTCCACGACAGGTACAGCGAGCCGTTGTGCGCGCACAGCCCCTGCGCCTTGCTCGCCCGGCGCGAGATCAGCGGGAACGGGTCGTCGGGGTTGGGGCCGGGGACCACCGCGTGGCGCGCGGAGCCGTCCGGGTTGGTCGGCGGGAACGCCGCGTCGAGGGTCGCCTTGAAGTCCGGGAACGGGTTGGCCTTGTCGCCCGTCAGGTTCGCGTAGACGCTCGCCAGGGTCGGCCCTGCCGCCGCGACGATGCTCTTGATGTCGAAGCCCAGCTGTGTGTGCAGGTAGTAGATGAACAGCGTCGCGCAGCCGGTGTTCGCATCGGGAGCGTGGTCGTGCTGGTCGATGTTGTTGACGAAGTCCGCGCGCGGGCTGTTCAGCCAGTCGCCGGCCGTGTCGAAGCTGGGCTCGTTCTGTCCGAGGCCGTCGGCGATCAGGAACTGGGCGCCCAGAAAGCGCGACAGGCCCTCGCCGGCGGCGCCCTCGTTGCTGTTGTCCGTCGCGAACCAGCCCTTCGCCTGGGACATCATGAACATCTCCACGACCTCGGAGACGAGCAGGTAGCGCGTCACGTCGACGGACGATCCGTTGCCCGGCGTGAGGCGGACGGGCGGACCCCAGCCGGCGCCGCCGTACGGGCCGGGATCGATGTGGACCGCCATCGGGGTGGCGACCGTCATCGTCACGCCGGCGAACCAGCTTTGCATGAGCGCGTAGTCGGCCTCGCATTTCGCGAGCAGCCCTTTCGCGCGGTCGGCGCCGTCGGCCTTCGACAGCGTGTCGTCGTAGGAGACGGTGTAGTGGGTCGTCGAGCCGGCTGAGACGTAGGTCATGGCGTATCTCCGCAATGCGAGGTTGGAAAAGAAAGAGGTGCGACGCGTAGAGCGGCTGACGGGCTGCGCTGATACGACGACGGCGCGCCGCGTCGGCCCGTGGCGCTAGGGTCGCCTGCGATGGGCTGGCGACTTCGCGTCCTCGCATGGTGCGCGCTGGCCTGTGTGGTCGGCGCGCTCGGTCCCGCGACGGCCGGGGCGGCGCCGCAGCGCCGCGCGATCGTCGCCTTCTACGCGGCGAGCCCGAAGGACGTCATTGTCCAGCCGGCACCCGGCCAGTCGGGGTCGCCGACCGACGCGATGCTGCGCTTCCTCGGCGATCAGCCCGCGCTGCGCCCCGGGCTGTGGAGCTCGACGCAGGGCGCCTACCAGCGCCAGCAGGCGCTGCTCGACATCTCGCAGGGCACGCGCCAGCCGGCCGGCCTGTACTCCGACGTGGACGCAAACGGCGACGGCGTGCTCGACGACCTGCGCTTCGACGCCGCCGCGCGCGCCTTCACCAACTGGCAGCCGTTTCGCAAGCGCGCCTACGACGTCTCGCAGACGCTGCGGCCCGGGCTGCTCGCCGGCAGCGTGCCCGGCGGCGCGGCGTTCGTCGGAGCGAGGGGCGCGCTGACCGGCCCCGCGATCGTCGCGGCCGACCAGGGCGGGCACGTGGCCGCCGTGTCGTCGGGCTCCGTCGCCACGCTCGCGGCGCGCGCGCTGGCGCAGTCGAGCCGGCGCCGGCTCGTCGTCGTGTCGGTGCCCGTGGGCGCGGCGGGGCGCGCGCAGCTGACCCGGCTCGCGCGCGAGCGAGCCGCGGACGAGCTGCTGCTCGTCGTCCAGCTCCCCGAGACGCCCGATCCGCGCACGTACACGATCGCGCCGGCGCGCTTCCTGCGCCAGCCCGACTTCGCGATCGCCGACGGCCTACGCGGCAGCCCGACGTCCGCCTCGACCCGTCGCGACGGGCTCGTGACGGCGACCGACTTCGCGCCGACGATCCTGACGTGGATCGGGGTCAACCCGCCCGACGACATGCGCGGGCTGGCGATCGAGGGCGGGGCGAAGGTCGGCGTCGCGCGGCTCGACGCGCTGCGCCAGCGCTGGACGAGCACCCGCGACGGCCGCCAGGTGGCGTCGTTCCTGGCGATCGTGACGCTGACCGCGATCCTGTTCCTGCTGCTCGGCACGCTGCGCGACCTGCGCACGTCGGGCCGCCTCGCGCTGCGGATCGGAGCGCTGGGAGCGCTGTGGTGGCCGACGGCGGTCCTCGCGTCGGCTGCCGTCGAGCCGGCGAGCAAGACCTCCGAGGTCTTCCTGATCGCCGGCCTGTCGCTCGTGCTGGGCGCGGTCACCGAGCGCGTGCTGCCGTGGGAGCGCGCCCCGGTCGTCCCGGCGGCGGCCTGCATGCTGGCCTACACCGTCGATCTCGCGCTCGGCGGGCCGCTGCTCACGGTCTCGGCGCTGGGGCCGAGCGTCGCCGCGGGGTCGCGCTTCTACGGGGTCTCCAACGAGCTCGAGCCGATCCTGCCGATCGTGCTGCTGATCGGCCTGGCCGCGTTGACGAGCGGTCGCGAGATCACGCGCCGCACGATGGGCCTCTACGCGGGCGCGGGCCTGGCGCTGCTCGTGGTGATCGGCTGGGGCCGCCTCGGAGCGGACGTCGGCGGCGTCATCACGGTCGGCGCGGGCGTGGCGGTGGCGACGCTCGTGATGCTCCCCGGGACGCTGACCGTGCGCCGCCTGCTGATCGCCGCGGTGGTCCCGGTCGCGGCGCTCGCGTTCCTGATCGTGCTCGACCTCGTGCTGTCGGGCGGCAGCCACCTGACGCGCAACCTCCTGCGCGCCGACGACTCGACCGAGCTGTGGGAGCTCGTCACGCGCCGCTACCAGCTCGCCTGGGGGATCCTGACGAGCGGCAACCGGCCCGCGCACTTCCTCGCGTCCGTGCTCGCGGTCGTGTTCGCGTGGCGCAACCGCGATCGCCTCTACGCGTCGCTGCCGCACCGCGCGTGGGCGGCCGCGCTGATCGGCGGCCTGGCGTGCGGGGTCGTCGGCGCGCTCGCCAACGACTCCGGCCCGATCCTGTTCATCAACGCCGTGGTCGGGCTCGCCGGGCTGACGGCCTACCTGCTCGGACGGCCGGAGGTCGCCTCGGCCTGACGCGGCCGGGGCGTGCGCGCCTCGCCGTCGGGCTCGGGGCGACGCCGCACAGGCTACGGCGTGAACTTCACCGTCAGCACGTCGCCGTCGCGCATCGCGTAGTCGCGACCCTCGAGGCGCAGCGTGCCGCGGTCGCGGGCGCCGGAGTACCCGCCCGCGTCGATCAGCTCGTCCCACGCGACGACCTCCGCGCGGACGAAGCCCTTCTGGATGTCCGAGTGGATCTGGCCCGCGGCGTGCCACGCGGTCAGCCCTTGCCTCAGGTGCCAGGACTGCGCCGGCTTCGCCTCGCCCGCGGTGAAGAACGCGATCAGCTCGAGCAGCGCGAACGCGCCGCCGACGACGCGCTGCAGGCCAGACTCCGACACGCCGAGGTCGGCGCGCATCTCGGCGGCGTCCGCGTCCTCGAGCTCGGCGAGCTCGGCCTCGATGCGGCTCGAGATCGCGACCGCGACGGCGCCTTGGGCGGCGGCGTGCTCGGCGACGGCGGCCGGGACCACGTCGTCGCCCTCGTTGACGTTGGCCACGAACAGCACGGGCTTGGCGGTCAGCGGGCCGAGGTCGCGCAGTGCGTGCGGCGCGTCCTTGGGCGGCGGCACGGTGCGGGCGGGGCGCCCGGCGTGCAGCGCCTCGATCAGCTCGCGCAGCCACGCCTCCTCGGCGACGGCCGCGCGCTCGCCACCGCGCGCGTCGCGGACCACGCGCGCGTGGCGGCGCTCGGCCTGCTCGAGGTCGGCGAAGATCAGCTCGGTCTCGATCGTCTCGATGTCGGCCAGCGGCTCGACGCGGCCGTCGGGATGGATGACGTTCGGGTCGGTGTGCGCGCGCACGACGTGGATCAGCGCGTCGGTCTCGCGGATGTTCGCGAGGAAGCGGTTGCCCAGCCCCTCGCCGGTGTGCGCGCCCGCGACGAGCCCGGCGATGTCGTGGAAGTCGACGGTGTCCGGCACGATGTTCGAGGCGCCGAGCAGCGCGGCGACGTCGTCGAGGCGCTGGTCGTGCACCGCGACCACCGCGACGTTCGGCTCGATCGTCGTGAACGGGTAGTTCGCGGCCTCGATGCCGGCGTTCGTCAGCGCGTTGAAGAGCGACGACTTGCCCGCGTTGGGCATCCCGACGATGCCGACCTTCATGCGGTCCTCGCCGCAGGCGGCCGGCCCGCCGCCCCGACGGCGCTCCCGAGCAGCGCGCCCGCGGCGACGTCCGACGGGTAGTGCACGCCGAGGTACACCCGCGACAGCGCCATCGCGGTCGCCGCGACGTACAGCGGCGCGGCGGGCAGCAGCGACGAGTAGGCGCGCGCGGCGGCGAACGACGACGACGCGTGCGCCGACGGGAAGCTCAGCGTCGTGGCGGTCCGCACGAGCGCGGGCAGATCCTCGAGCGCGGGCCGCTTGCGCCGCACGACGAGCTTGAGCAGCGTATTGAGGCCGTAGGCGGCGAGGACCGCGCGCGCGGCCCGCAGCCAGCGCCCGCGGCGCGGCGCGTCGACCGCGGCGCCGGTCGCGCCGAGGGCGAGCCACACCGCGGCGTGCTCGCCGAGGCTCGAGAAGCCCCGGATCGGGCGTTCCATGCAGGCGCTGTGCGCGTCCTCGCGCAGCAGCCGGTAGATGCGGACGTCGCAGCGGCCCGCGGCCCGGGCAAGCCGCCCGCCCGTCAGGCGCGCGCGCAGCGAGCGGCGCGCCGCGGGGTCGGGGGCGGCGGGAGGAGGGGCGGCGGCGATCACGCGCGCCCACGATAGAGCGCGGGGTCGCGAGCCATCCGTCTGCCTGTGCTCGGCGCGCTCAGCTGCCAATCGATCTCCGCTTGACCTCACGGTGTCGCCTCGACAGACTCGGTGGCGAGCTTCTCATGTGGCAGCGTCCTCCGACCAACGCCGAGACAGCCGTTCTCGATGCTGTCACGAACGCGGTGATCACACATCTGCGTGTCGCCGCGGGCGACCTGCCTGCCGCGCCCAACGCACTCGTCGGCCACCGGCGTGCGATGAGTGACGAGATTCGTGAACCCGTACTGATCCAGGTCGACGGCCCCGGGAAGTCGCTCTTTCTCGAATCCCTCGCGCGTCAACTCGACCCTCAGCATCGCTCACAGGAGACGGCCAAGCCTCAAGCAACGTCACTCGTCACGCACTGCATATCGCCAGTCAGTCCCGTGCCGGGAGCACCGGACTGGATAGCCATCGAGTTCGACGCGTGGCGTTACCAGCGAGTCGCTCCTCCGTGGTGGTGGCTCATGAGCGCGATCGACAAGCAGATGCGCAAGCGACTCATGAGGACGGGTTGGCACCTGTGGCTGCGTCAACGCGGCAGCGATATCGGGCTGCGCGTCCTGCATTTCGCAAAAGACGCGCTGTGGGCGATTCCCGGCGCGTTGCTCCTGATCGCCGCCTCCGCTGTCGGAGACCGGGGCGCACTCGAGGTGGCCGCTTGGTTCGTGCGGGCCGCTGGCGGGCTAGCCGCTCTGATGGCAATCGCGGTATCGGTGGCCAACGCGGTTCGGAGGCATCTTCTGGCAGAATCACCACGGGGTGCAACCGCCGTACTGCGGAGCACTGATCCGATGTCAGATCTGCTACGACGGTACGCATTTCTTGTGCGATCACGACATCGACACATCATCGTGCTCATCGACAACCTCGACCGCTGCCGTGCGGACTATGTCGTAGAAATGCTGGAGGGGATTCAGACATTGCTTCGTCACTCCAATTCGGTGCACCTGGCTCGCGCCCGTCCACGAGCTGTACCTTTCATAGCGTTCGTGGTCGCTGCTGATCGTGGGTGGCTATGCGATAGCTATGTGCAGGTGTACAAAGGTTTCGAGGCCGCGGTGCACGAGCCAGGCCGCCCGTTTGGCCTGAGGTTCGTGGAGAAGGTCTTCGATGTCTCGTTGAGCATCCCTCGAATCGCGCCGGACGCGCTCGACCTTGCGTCCACCGGGTGCGTCGGGTCTCCATTCGCCGAGTGCGAGAACGAGCTTCAAGTCCGCGGCACCTTGTGGATGCTTGAGAAAGCATCGACTGCGCCAGTCGAGCGGAGGCGTCTGCGAACGCAGGCGGTTCATCGGCTCACATCGCTTGAGATCGAGGGTGGCTCGCCGCCTCGCTGGCAGATCGCGGACACCGGAGCGCAACTCGACCTGCTACTGGCAGAACTGAACCCGGGTGGAGCAGTGCAGCGGCAACTCGATGTTGCCTATTGCGTCAAGCGCACAGGCCAACTGCTGGCCGGCCACGAGATAGAGTACGACGGTGACGCTATTCGTCGTCTGGGCTTGTGGACGATCATTGAGTTGCAGTGGCCATTGCTCGCGGCGCACCTGAGCCGTCATCCGGAGGATCTCGCAACCCTCGGTATGTCGACGCCCCCGGCGGGTGTCGACGCGGCACTGGAGTCTGTGTTTTCCCACCCTCTGGCCGCTCGCATCGCAGAGTCGTGCTCTGAGCTGCGGATGGATTCAGACCACGTGACGAAGTTCAGCTTCCCGATCCCGCGAAGGCGGCGAAACTGGACTTTGCGAGAGCCCGACAAGGATTCGATAGATCACAGTGAAGTGTTGCGATCAACGCCGCGATCAGCCGAAGACCCTGTCAGTTAGCCGGCCGTCAGGTCGTGCCGCCGGTGGTGAACGCCCCTCCGGGCGTCCCCTGGGCCGGTGGCGGGGGCGGCGGCGCGACGAACGCCGGCGGGGGCGCCGGCCGAGTGACGACCGCGGGCGGCGGCGTGGTGGCGCGCGTCGCGGGCGGCTTGGCGGTCGGGGCAGCCGCGCTGCTCTTCTTCTTCGCCGTCGCCGGCTGGCGCAGCGCCGGCACGGCACCCGACAGCGTGAGCGTGCCGATCCCGACGCGCGTGCCGTCCGGCGAGAAGCTGCGCGGCAGCCCGCGCGTACCCGACCCGCTGCCGTCTGCGCTCGACGACGACGCCGTCCCGACGCCCCATCCCGCGACCGCGACGACGACGGCCGCCGCGATCGCCACGACCGTCCGACGCCGGCGCGCGGTCGCGCCGCTCACGGGCACCCCTGCACCGCTCCGGTCGCGCTCAGGCAGCGGTCGGCGACGCTCGGCAGCTTGCGGCCGGCGCGCGTCAGCAGCCGCTCGTACGTCCCGCGCTTGCGCGCCTTCATCACCTTCACCGTGATCCTCGTGCCGGCGGGCAGGATCCGCGTCGCACCGAAGTCGCGCGTCAGCCCGGTCGTCCGCGCGGTCGTCTTCTTGATCACCTTCGTCGCGAACGCGCAGGCGCCGCGGCGCCCCTTGCACGTCAACTCGACGCGCGAGCCGACCGGCGCGCGTACGCTCAGCGAGACGAGCTTGGACAGCAGGTCGTTGACCTTCCACACGCCGCGGACGTCGGCGTTCAGCAGGCTCGGACAGCCGTTCTTCATGTCGCCGGCGACGCTCGGGCAGCGATCGATGGCGTCGCGGACGCCGTCCTTGTCGCGATCGCCCGGCGACGGCGACCGCTTCGACGGCGTCGTCACGACCGCCGTCTCGCCCGCCGCGCCGCAGGCCCCGGCGACCGGCGGGTTGCTGCCGTCGCCGCTGTAGGAGGCCACCCAGCGATAGGTCCCCGTGGACACCGGCGCGAAGGCGACGGACGTCACCGGCCCGCCCGCGACCGGATAGGGCACGTCCAGGTTGGAGAACGCGGGCGCCGCGGAGCACGTCGCGTCGTCGGGTCCGTAGAGGTGGAAGTCGATCGTCGCCCCGCCGAGCGGGTTGACGAGCCCGCTCACCGTCGCCGTGTCCGACAGCTTGCCGCCGAGCGCGACGCCAGGCGAGGCGGTCGACGCGATCGCGGGCGTCGACACGACGCCGACCGTCGCCTTCGACGTGTCGAGCGCCTGCACGTGCGCGGAGCTCGCCGAGAACGGCGACACGACCTGCGTGTGCGCGGTCGCCTGGGCGGTCTGGATGCCCGCCGCCGACGGGTTCTGGTCCGACGCTGGTGTCTTCAGCACGCTGAACGAGAAGTCGATGACGCACACCGCACCGCTTCCGGTCAGCGTCACGTGTGCCCCGCCCTGCGGCGTGAAGCCCCAGGTTCCGGCCGCGGCGCTGACGAGCCCGACGTCGAACGTCATGCCGGCGCACGCGGTGCCGGCGCGGCCCGCGGCCGTCGGGGCGAGGGCGAAGACGCCGGGGTCGGGACTGCTGCAGACGTCGCCGGCGAGCTGGCCGCACGACGGGGTGAGCACGATCCCCTGCTCGGCCGCCGAGCAAGGCGGCGTCGGGTCGCTCGCGTTGCAGACCACGTTGACGGCCGCGGCGTTCGGCGCCGTGTCCAGGTTGCGCAGCGTGATCGATCCGCCGACCCCCGTCTGGCCGACGTCGACGGTCGTCGGGAACGCGACCGTCGTCGTCGCGAGCACCGCCGCCTGCGACGACGCGGGGACGAGCGCCGGCGCGACGAGGCACGCCAGCGCGGCGATCGTACGCCTCGCGGTTCGCCCGGCAAGCTTGCAGTCCAGCACGCGGTCTCCCTTCGGGTGGCCCAGGCCAGGCCTGGACGATGTCATCGCTCGCTCCGGCGCGCGCGACGGTCTCGGGCTGCCGGTCATCATGCGCCGTAGCCCAGCGTCGCGAGCGCGCGGACCGCCTGCCGCACGCGACCGTCCGCCCGCCGCACGCCATCCGCGGCGTCGCCGTATGCGCTGGCCGAGCCATCGGCGGCCGCCGTCGCAAGCTGCCCGTAGCGCGTTCCGAGCGCCCGGATCGCGCCGACGAGCGCGTCGTGGCCCTCGCGGTCGCGCGCGCTGACGCTGCCCGCCTGCAGCCCGCTCGCCACGCGCGTCACGCTCGCGGCAAGCGCGCGCGCGACGGTCGCCTGGCCGCGTGCCGTGCGCGCCTGTCGCAGGTGCGCGGCGCCCGCGCGGACGGCGCGGTCGAGCGTCCCGATCGCCGTCGCGACGCGCCGGCCGTAGCTCGGCGACGGGCCGAGCGGCAGCGCGCGGGCACCGTCGAGTCGCAGCGACGGCAGGCCGTCGAGCGCGAGCGTCGCGGCGCTGCGCGCGCAGTCGTCGAAGAAGGCGGCCGATCCGGCGGGGGCGTGACAGGCGACGACGACCGAGCCATCGGAGGTCGGCACCGCGTAGAGGGTCAGCGCGTCGGCGTAGCCGCCGACGTCGAGCTGCGCGTAGCGCAGCGCCTGGGTGTCGCCGAGCAGCACCGGCTCGCCCTTGGGCGCGGTCGCCGGCAGCCGCTTGCGCAGCCCCGCGGGCAGCAGGTCCGAGCCGACCGCGTCCTTGACGACGCCGGCGACCACGCCCGCGCCGGCCGCGCCACTCGCGCCACCGGCCGCGAGGACGAGCGGAGCGGTGAAGTCCAGGCCGGGAAGCCGCGGGCCGCGGGCCGCGGGCCGCCAGCCGGCGGGGTAGCGCAGCCCGACGCCCGCGTGCGTGGCCTGCTCGGGCAGCCCGCTCGTCGCCGCGGCAGGCCCGCCGGCGTCGCGGTGGCCGACGAGATAGCCGCCGGCGCCGAGCGCCAGCAGGACGACGAGGCCGGCGAGCGCGGTGGCGGCCCGTGCCGCGCCGCTGCGCTCCATCGGATGGCGCCGCGCGCGCCTCGCCCGCCGGCTGATGCGCTCCCGCTGCGGGGGCAGCAGCGCCGGCTCGTGCGCCGGCGCGACGGCCGCGCCGTCGTCGCCGGGCGACCACGCGAGGTCGTCGTCGGGCTCGAGCGCGAAGCCGGGCTCGAGGAAGCCATCGGCGCGCCGCGCCGCCGCCGGCTGGTAGGGGTGGCGCACCTGCGCCGGGTCGAGGCCATCGTCGGACCCGGCCGCCGATGGCTCGTACGCGAGCCGGACCTGCGGGAGATCGTCGTCGAGCTCGAAGGGCCGCGCTCCGCCGTCCAGCTCGCGCCGCGCGCCGCGCTCGGAGGCCGACAGCTGCTCCAGGCGCGCCGCCGCCGCTCGCCGCTCGGCAGCCACCCGGCGGGCGACCGCGTCGCGCTCCTCGCGTGCCGCCGCGGCCGCCTCGCGCTCGGCCGCGAGGTCGCGCTCGAGTGCGGCGATCCG
>DATAZX010000018.1:0-34096 GCA_036271815.1 Solirubrobacteraceae bacterium | reverse complement strand
GAGCGCCGCGATCGCCGTCGGCCCGCCGCTCGGCGGCCTGCTCGTCGACGCGCTCTCGTGGCGGGTGATCTTCGCGATGAACGTGCCGCTCGTGCTCGTCTGCCTGTGGCTGATCGCGCGCGCGGTGCCGGAGATCCCCGGCGATCGCGCCCACCGCATCGACGTCCCGGGCGCCGTGCTGTGCGCGCTCGGCCTCGCCGGGCCGGTCTACGCGCTGATCCAGCAGCCGGCCTACGGCTGGGCGGACCTCCGCGTGTGGGCGCCGCTCGTCGGCGGCGTCGGCGCCTGCGTCGCGTTCCTGGACTACGAGCGCCGCGCGCCCGACCCGATGATGCCGCTGGCGATCTTCCGCTCGCGCAACTTCGCGATCGGCAACCTCGTGACGTTCGTCGTCTACGCGGGCCTCGGCGCGGCGACGTTCTTCATCGCGCTGTTCCTGCAGCAGGTCGCGGGCTACAGCGCGTTCGAGGCGGGGCTCGCGCTGCTGCCGATCACGCTGATCCTCGTCACGCAGGCGCGGCGCTTCGGGGCGCTGTCCGCGCGGATCGGGCCGCGGCTGCCGATGACCGCCGGTCCCGTGATCGGCGGTGCCGGCCTGCTGCTGTTCGCCCGTCTCGACGCGCGCGGCGACTACCTCACGGCCGTGCTGCCGGCGGCGCTCGTGTTCGGCCTCGGCCTCGCGATCACCGTCGCGCCGCTGACGGCGACCGTGCTGCAGGCCGCCGACCGCCGCCACGCGGGCGTCGCCTCGGGCGTCAACAACGCGATCGCGCGGATGGCAGGGCTGCTCGCGATCGCGGCCGTCGGCGCGGTCGTGTCGGCGCAGTTCGTCTCGCAGGTCGGCGAGCGGCTGCCGGCCCGGCACCTCGACGCCGCGGCTCGCGCGTATGTCGCCAAGGCCGCGGAGCGCCCGCTGACCGTGCCCGGCGGCAGCGCCGGCGCCGTCGTGCGCGCGCAGGTGCAGGCGGCCGACGTGCACGCCTTCCGCACGGGGATGATCGTCGCCGGGCTGCTGATGCTCGCGGGCGGCCTGCTGGCCGCGGTCGGGATCGAGGACCCGCGCGCCGGCGACGCCGGCGCCGCGATGCCGGCACCGCCGGAGGCCGCGTCCGCGTAGCGGCGTCCGTCTCGCCGTCGCCCGCCTGACACTAGTCTTCCCCGCGATGAGCGAGGCCCCGAACCTCAGAGCGCGCCTGCGCGCACGGACCAACGGCTACACGGTCGATCCGGAGCGCTATGCGCTGCTCGCGCGCGCGGCCCTCGCGATGCTCACGCTGATCGTGCTGACCGGCGCGGCGGTGCGCGTGACAGGGTCGGGGCTCGGCTGCCCGACCTGGCCGAAGTGCACCGACGCGTCGCTCTACACGCAGCTGAACCTGCACGGCCTGATCGAGTTCGGCAACCGCGTGCTGACGTTCTTCGTCAGCTTCGCGACGATCGCCGCGTTCGCCGGCGCGATCCGCCGCCGGCCGTTTCGCCGCGACCTCGTGTGGCTGTCGCTGCTGCTGCCGCTCGGCGTCGTCGCGCAGGCGGTGCTCGGCGGCTTCACGGTGCTCTACGACCTCGCGCCGGGCTTCGTGATGAGCCACTACATCCTGTCGATGCTGATCCTCGTCGCGTGCGTCGCGCTGGACTGGCGCGCGCATCACGAGCCGGCCTCGCGCGAGCCGCGCGTCGCGGTCGACCGGCGCCTGGCGCTCGGCGTGCGCGCGCTGATCCCGCTGGGGGCGATCACGATCTTCGCCGGCACGGCGGCGAGCGCCGCCGGCCCGCACGCGGGCGGGGAGGGCACGCACGACGTCGTCAAGCGCCTGACGTTCAAGGGCGCCGACACGCTGCGCTTCGTCGTCGAGCAGCACGCGCGGCTGGCGACGGTCGTCGGTCTGCTGGCGGTCGCGCTGTGGCTGCTCGCGCGCCGCACGGGCGTGTCGGGCGCGCAGCGCAAGCCGCTGACCGTGCTGTGCCTCCTGCTCGCCGCACAGGGGGTCGTGGGCGGCGTGCAGTACTGGCAGCACCTGCCGGCCGAGATCGTCTGGGTGCATGTCGCGCTGGCGGCGATGACGTGGCTGGCGATCCTGCGCACGGTCGCCGAGCTCGGCCGGCCGCAGCCGCGCGGTCTGCTCGGCGCGGACGGCCGCGGCGACCGCGACGAGCCGGCGCCGCACGCGGCCGCGACCGAGCCCGCCGGCCTCGGCGCGCCGGTCGCTCGCTCCTGACCCGCGGTGCGGCGGGCACCGCGGTGGATCCGGGCTCAGGTGACGCCGGGAACCACGAACGTCAGCAGCCACAGCGCGGCCACGAGCGTCGCGGCGGTGACGAGCACGAAGCTGATCGCCACGCTGTGTCCGCGCGCGCGGCGCCGTGCCCGGCGCTCGCGTCGGGTGAGCGTGCTCGCGTAGATCTGCCGCGGCTGCACAGCGCGATCATGGACCATGCGTCGGATGTCACATACGTAACGCCCCCGAGGCAACTCCCGTCTTCGCATCCTGCGCACGACGCGTGACCCTCCGGGACCGCGCTCCCGCAACCTCCGCACGAATCTCGGGGGGCGAACTTCGACCGCGTGGCACCTACGCAGCTATATGAGCTGCACATGCGACATCGCCGCCAGGATCGCTGCCCGACAGCACGGCCGCGTGAGCTGCCGCTACCACGGCTCGCGCGCAGCGTTCGAGACCGACGTCGCGCGCCGCCGCCGATCGCGCCACCTCGCGTTCACCTACGGCGACGTGTTCGAGCACCCACGCGAACGGCGGCCGAGCTGTCCGTCGCGCTCGGACGGGGGCGGGCCTGACGCGCGAGCACTCCGGTCCGCATTCGTCCGACGGGCGCGACGCCCGCCACTAGCCTCGAGCCGGTGACCCGCGTCCTCGTCGTCGCTCTCGTCATCGTCGCGACCGTCGCCGGGGCGGTGACCGCGCTGGCGACCTTCCATCTCGACCGCCACCTGGAGATCGGCAGCGTCCGCCTGTCGATCGACCCCGGCCATGACGGGGCGCTCGACCTCTACGTCCCGCTCGTCGACTGGGGCGTGCGCTTCCCCGTCGTGCGCCTGCCCGCGCGGGTGAACGTCGACGTCCGCTCGATCGACCGCGACGCCGTCGTCAAGCTCGCCGGGGCGGGCGCGCTGGATGCCAAGCTCGTCCGCGAGCAGGCCCGCGACGCGCTCGCCGTCTACCTGCGCAGCGCGATCGTCGTCGCCGCGATCGCCGGGCTCGCACTCGGCCTGCTCGTCGCGGCCGCCGCGCGCGGCGGCCGCGGCCCGCGGCTGCGCGTGACCGCCGCGGCGGCGCTCCTCACCACGGCCGCGATCGCGGTCACGCTCGTCGTCGCGCTGCCGCCGCGCTCGAACGTCGGCGACCCGGAGTACTACGCCAACGGCTCCGAGGTCCCCGCCGCCCTGCGCACGCTCGAGTCCTTCGGCTCGTCGCAGCAGACGCTCGACGACGAGATCGACGAGCAGCTCGTCGGCATCGCGCGGCTCGTCGATGCGCCCGCCAACCGCGCCCCGCTCGGCCCGCACCTCCCGCATCTGACGATCGCCTCGGACCTGCACAACAACGTCATCGCGCTGCCCGCGCTCGAGCAGGCCGCGCGCGGCGCACCGCTGCTGTTCGCCGGCGACCTCACCGACAAGGGCTCGCCGATCGAGCGCGCGCTCGTGCTGCGCGTCGTGCATGCCGGCTCGAGCTTCGTGTTCGTCTCGGGCAACCACGACTCCGACGTGCTCGAGCGCCAGCTCGCCCGCGCCGGGGCGATCGTGCTGACGCGCAAGGGCCGCCTGAACGCCGACGGCACGACGGGCCCTGTGATCGTCCGCGTCGGCGGGCTGCGGATCGCGGGCTACGACGATCCGCTCATGCGCCTCGCCCGCGACGGCTACGAGGATCGCGGCGCGACGCCGACGCCGGCCGATCAGCAGGCGTTCAAGGCCTGGCTGGACCCGCTGGTCGGCCGCATCGACGTCGTCATGGTCCACGAGCCGGGGCTCGCGAAGCTGGCCGTCGACGCCGCTGCGGGCGGCGCCGCCGGCCAAGCCGCTCGTCGTCGTGTGGGGCCACACGCACCAGGTCGCGCTCACGCACGAGGGCACCCTGACGACCATCAACGCCGGCTCGCTGGGCGCCGGCGGGACCGGCAACCTCGCCGAGAAGGGCGGCGACATCGGCATCGCGCGGCTCATCTACGGCACCCCCGGCGTGTTCACCCCGCTCGCGGCCGATCTCGTGCAGATCGACCCGGGAACCGGCTCGGCGCAGGCGCGCCGCTACCGTCTGGACGAGGCCGCATCCACCACCGGCTGACCGCCTTCTCACGCAGCTCTCACACGGGACGGGCGCATCCTTCGGTGTGCTGTCCGGTTGTGGTCACGAGCGAACGATCCCGAAAGGACCCCCTCGCGTGACTCCCAAGCGCATCCTGTACTGCCTCGCCCTCGCTGCGTCGTGCAGCCTCGCGGCGACGTCGTCCGCCGCCGCGAAGAGCCCGATCCGGGTCGGCATCGGCGACGAGAACGCCGCGATGTTCTCCGCGCCGGCGTTCAAGGCGCTCGGCATCAAGCGCACCCGCTACTTCGTCCCGTCCGACGTCATGCAGAACCCGGCCGAGCTCGCCAAGGCGACCGCCTTCGTGACCGCGGCGCGTGCGGCGGGCGTCTCGACGCTGCTGCACATCTCGACGACCGACCTGCGCGAGAAGCAGGGCAAGCTCGTCTCGACCACCACCTACAAGCGCAATGTCGCGAAGATCGTGGCGACGTTCCACAAGCTCGGCGTGAAGGACTTCGGCGCCTGGGACGAGGTCAACCACAAGACGCAGGAGACGTGGAACCACGTCGGCAACGCCGTCTCCTACTTCAAGAGCATGTGGTCGGCCGTCCACAGCCGCTGCGCCTCGACGTGCAACGTCGTCGGGCTCGACGTGCTCGACCAGGCGGGCGTCGACCGCTACATCGCGAGCTTCTACAAGCGCCTGAGCTCGACGTGGCGCAAGCGCCTGAAGGTCGTCGGCATCCACAACTACTCCGACGTCAACCGCAGCCGCTCGAGCGGCACGAGCCTGATCGTCAAGAGCGTGCGCAAGTACAACCGCTCGACGCGCTTCTGGTTCACCGAGACCGGTGCGCTGGCGAGCTTCAAGGGCTCGTTCCCCTACAGCGAGTCGCGCCAGGCCTCGCGCCTGAAGAACATGTTCAGCCTCGCGACGAAGTTCCGCTCGCAGGGCGTCGACCGGGTCTACGCCTACAACTGGTTCGGCATCGAGAACGGCCCGAGCTGCGGCTCGAGCTGCCTGTTCGACTCCGGCCTCGTGAGCGCCACAGGAGCGCTGCGACCGGCCTACACGGTCTTCAAGGCCAAGCTCGCGGGCTTCTCGCGCTGACCGGCACCGGCTGCTTGAAGTCGCGGCGCGCCGCCGCCCTGGACGACGTCTCAGTCCGGCGGCGCGTCGACGAGCGGCAGCAGCGCGCCGAGCCCGGAGATCTCGAGCACGCGCTCGATCTGGCTGGATCCGCGCCAGATCGAGAGCGTGAAGCCCTCGTCCTCGGCGCGGGCGTTGGTCTGCGCGAGCGTGCGCAGGCCGGTGGAGTCCATGAACGTCAGCTCGCGCAGGTCGAGCACCAGCGCGGCACCGGGCTCGGCGGTCGCGTTGGCGATCGCCTGCTCGAGCGCGGGGGTCGTGGCGATGTCGAGCTCGCCCGCGGGGGCGATGCGCGTCGCCTCCCCATTGCTGACGACCTCTATGCCGAACGAAGGAATCGACATCCGGCGGGATTGTAGTCCCACGCGGCCGCGGTCACGGCGGCGGGCTCGTCGCGGGAGCTTCGCGGGGCGAAGAGCTACAAACCGGCTGGATGGCGCGCGACGAAGCCATCCTCGGGGCGCATCGCCGGCTGCCAGCGCGAGCCGGTGCTGGTCTTCGTCCCGGCGGTGTCGAAGCGCACGCCGGCGACGACCATGAAGACGTGGGTGGGGTTCGTGTAGATCGTGACCCACTTGCCCTTGCCGGGCTCGCCCCAGCTCATCAGGCGGCCCGAGTCCAGCGGCTCGCTCAGCAGTCCCGCCGACGCCAGCGCGTAGGAGATCGAACCCGAGCAGTCATAGCCCGTGTCGAGCCACTTGCCGTGCCCGCCGCCCCACAGGTAGGGGGTCCGTGCGATCGAGTTGCCGGCCTCGATGATCTCGTGGACGGCGGTCGGGGCCTCGATCGGCGGCAGCGCGATCCCGTTCTTCAGCACGTCGGCGTCGCTGATCGAGGCGTCCTTGGTCGGCGCGCTCGGCGCGAGGTCGGCCTGGACCTTCGCGCTCGGGATCGGCTTCGTCTTCGAAGACCCGACGGCCTTGACCGGAGCCGAGGCCGCGACGGGCTCGGACGTCACGTCTCCGCTCTCGCCCGCGACCGGCTCGACGACCTGGGCATGGCTGTTGCTCGTCGGGATGACGTCGGACGCGGCGCGCGCGTCGAGCCTGCTCGACGAGCTGGCGTCCGCCGCGCTGTCGGACGATCCGCCGGAGGACGCGAGCGCGACCACGATCAGGACCGCGGCCACGGCGACCAGCAACGACAACATCAGGGACCGGCGACGCACGAGCCGCAGTATGCCGATCTGGCGGGACTTATGGTGCAGGAGTTCGGGCAGCGAGCGCGCGGGCGCTGCGCCGCGGCCCAGGCTCAGCAGTCGCGCTCGATGCGAAAACGCCGCAGGCGCAGGGAGTTCGAGACGACGAAGACGCTCGACAGCGCCATCGCGCCGCCCGCGATCATCGGGTTGAGCAGGCCGGCGGCCGCGAGCGGGATGCCGGCGAGGTTGTAGCCGAACGCCCACGCGAGGTTGCCCTTGATCGTGCGCAGCGTGCGGCGCGACAGGCGCAGCGCGTCGGCGGCGGCGCGCAGATCGCCGGAGACGAGCGTCAGGTCCGACGCCTCGATCGCGACGTCGGCGCCCGTCCCGATCGCCATCCCGAGGTCGGCCTGCGCGAGCGCGGGGGCGTCGTTGACGCCGTCGCCGACCATCGCCACCACGCGGCCCTCGCGCTGCAGGCGCCGCACCACGGCGGCCTTGTCGCCGGGCAGCACCCCGGCGATGACCTCCTCGATGCCGACGCGCGCCGCGACCGCGCGCGCGGTCGCCTCGTTGTCGCCGGTCAGCAGCACGGGCCGCAGACCGAGGTCGCGCAGCCGCCGGATCGCCTCCGGCGAGCACGGCTTGGCCTGGTCGGCGACGACGAACAGCGCGCGCGGCGAGCCGTCCCAGCCGCCGACGATCGCGGTCAGGCCCTCGGACTCGGCGGCCGCCCGCGCGCGCTCGAGCTCGGGCGGCAGCGGGTGCGGCTCGTCCGCGCCGACGACGAGCGCCGGGCGCCCGGCGACGACCGCGTGGCCGCCGACCATGCCCTCCACGCCGAGACCCTCGTGGCTGGCGAAGTCGGCCACGGCCGCGAGCTCGCCGCCCCCGCGCTTGCGCGCCGCGCTCGCGATCGCGCGCGCCACCGGGTGCTCGGACGCATGCTCGAGGGCGCCGACGAGCGCCAGCGCGCGGGCCTCGTCGACGCCGTCCGCGGCGACCACCTGGCGCAGCGACATCCGCCCCTTCGTCACCGTCCCCGTCTTGTCGAGCACGATCGTGTCGACCAAGCGCGTGGACTCGAGGATCTCCGGCCCCTTGATCAGCAGCCCGAGCTGCGCGCCGCGGCCGGTGCCGACGAGCAGCGCCGTCGGCGTCGCGAGCCCGAGCGCGCACGGGCAGGCGATGATCAGCACCGAGACGGCCGCGGCGAACGCCACGCCGGTCTCGCCGCGCCCGATCCAGAAGCCGAGCGTCCCGACCGCGATCGCGATCACGACCGGCACGAAGATCGCCGACACGCGGTCGGCGAGGCGCTGCACCGGCGCCTTGCCGGACTGCGCGCGCGTCACGAGCCGACCGATCTGGGCGAGCGCCGTGTCGGCGCCGACGCGCGTGGCCTGCACGACGAGGCGCCCGCCGACGTTGACCGTCGCGCCCGTCACCGCGTCGCCGGGGCCGACCTCGACCGGCACGCTCTCGCCCGTCAGCAGCGAGCGGTCGACGGCCGAGACGCCCTCGATCACCTCGCCGTCGGCGGCGATCTTCTCGCCGGGCCGCACGACGAAGCGGTCGCCGGCGCGCAGCTGGTCGACCGGCACGCGCCGCTCGGAGCCGTCTGGGCCCAGCACCGCCGCGTCCTTGGCGCCGAGCGCGATCAGCGCCCGCAGCGCGTCGCCGGCGCGGCGTTTGGCGCGCGCCTCGAACGTGCGCCCCGCGAGCAGGAACGTGATCACGACGCCGACGATCTCGAAGTAGATGCCGCTGCTCGTGGCGCCGCGCTCGGGCACGATGCTCAGCGCGTGGCGCATGCCCGGCTCGCCGGCGCCGAGGAAGAACAGCGACACGACCGACCAGCCCCAGGCCGAGATCGTCCCGATCGAGATCAGCGTGTCCATCGTCGCCGTGCCGTGGCGCAGGTTCGTCCAGGCCGCGCGATGAAACGGCCAGCCGCACCACACGAGCACGGGCGTCGCGAGCTGCATCGACAGCCACTGCCAGTTGTCGAACTGCAGCGCGGGGATCATCCCGATCAGCAGCAGCGGGACCGATGCCGCGGCGGAGAACATCAGCCGCACGCGCAGCCGGGTCCCCGGCCTCCTGGTGCTGCCGGGCGCCGTGCCGGGGTCGCGGGCGGGCAGCGGGGCGGTGTAGCCGGCCTGCTCGATCGCCGCGACGAGCTCGGCGGGGCCGAGCTTCGCGGGCGCATAGAAGATCGCCGCCTGCTCGGTCGCGTAGTTCACGGACGCCTGCACGCCGTCGAGGCGGTTCAGGCGCTTCTCGATCCGCGCCGCGCAGGCCGCGCACGTCATGCCGACGATCGGCAGGTCGAGGCGCTCGCTCGGTTCGGGGATCGTCGTGCTCACCGGGTCGTCGTCATCCCACCTGACGGGGCGGTCGTGTGGTGCGCGGGGCCGGGGTCGTCATGGTGCGCCGGCCCGACGGCGCCGCCCGCGACGGCGGCGCCGGCGAAGATCGCGGCGAGCAGGGCGACGAACGCCGCGACCCGGGCGCCGGGGCTCATGCGACGGCGTAGCCCGCCTCGTCGACGGCCTTGCGGATCGCGGCGTCGTCGAACGCGGCGCCGCGGACGGTCAGCTCGCCGGCCTCGAGGTCGACGTCGGCGCCCTGCACGCCGGGGACCTGGAGGACCTCGGTCAGGACGGACGACTTGCAGTGACCGCAGGTCATGCCGGTGACGATGTAGTTGCGATCGGCGTCGGACATCAGCTCGTGCTCCTTGCGATACGGATAGGGGGTATGCGACTCGTGGCGGGCAGTATACCCCCGCCGGGTACGGTACGATCGTCGTATGGCCGTCGCCGAGCCTTCGCCGCCGCCCTCGGGCCGCGGCTACACCACCAGCAAGCAGCAGCTGCAGGCGCGCCTGCGCAGGATCGAGGGGCAGGTCCGCGGGATCGAGCGGATGGTCGAGGACGACCGCTACTGCATCGACGTCCTGACGCAGATCTCCGCCGCCCAGGCGGCGCTCGAGAAGGTCGCACTGGGGCTGCTCGACGGGCATGCACGCTCCTGCGTGCTGCCCGCGGACGGCCAGCTGCAGTCCGATCGCACCGACGAGCTCATGGCCGCGGTCGGCCGGCTCGTCAAGCGCGGCTGATCCTCCGGCGCGACCGGCGCAGCTTCCCCGCGATCGGCTCGTTACAGGCGGCGATGACCTCGCGACTGCTCGTGACCCTGGCTGCCGCGTCGGCGCTTGCAGGGTGTGGCGCCGGCACCACGCATGCGCCGGCGCGAGCGTCCGGCGCCCCGACGGCGGTCACGGTGCCGGTGCGGGCTCCGGACGTCAAGCAGGTCGTCGTGCCGCTGGCGCGGCAGGTCGGGGCCGGCCGGACCCCGCCGGATCCGCCGAGCAGCGTCCCCACGCGGCTGGTCGGCGGACCGCTCGTCTTCCGGGTCCGAGGCGCCCGCCGGGGGACCCCGGGCAACGACGAGCCGCGGCTTCGCTACGTGTTCGTCTACCGCCTCAACCGGCCGCAGTTGCGTCTGCGCAGGGACCCGCGGGACCCGCAGGCCCCGACGCCGCTGCCGGCGGGCGCCCGCACGATCCTCGGCAACGTCTCGCTGGCCGGCTACGCGTATCGCTACGACGACGACGCGGGCGAGTTCGATCCCGAGCAGGGACCCGATCACGACGACTGCTTCTACGGCGAGGTGCGGATGGACGCACCCTCCGTCATGCGCCTCCTCGACCGCATCCCCGACGGACATCGCGTCCGCGTGCGAATCCGCCCGCTCACGCCGAGACCCGGCGGCGGCGCGCGGCTGGGTGCGACCTACCTGCGCCACCCGCGGATGCTGGCGATGCGCGCCGAGCCCGACGATGCCCACCTGCTCTACGACCAGGTCGCCTCCGCGGGAGCGCTGCGGGCGCTTGCCGGCATCGGCTGCTCGGCGACCTTCCTCCCGTGAGGTGTGCAGCGGTGAACCGGGTTGCGATGCTCGTCTCGTCTCGTGGCGGGCCGCGGGTACAGTCCGCCCGGTGAGCGGCGGGGACCGGGCTCGCTCGCAGCGTGACGCCGAGCAGGTCGCCGGCCGCTTCTACGACGGCTTCCGCGCGCGGCACGCGAGCCTGCGGGCGGCGCTCGAGGGCATCGACGACGACGCGGACGCCCGCTGGTATGCGTCGGTGGTGATGAACCGCCTGATGTTCGTCCGCTTCCTGCGGGGCAAGGGCGTGGCCGACGAGGCCATCCCCGGCATCGGCGGCGCGATCTTCGAGGAGCACGAGGTCGAGCGCAGGTACGCGATCCGCGTTCCCGACGCGGAGCTCGGGCGGATCCTCGCGTTCTTCGACGAGTTCAGCTGGTCTCTCGATGACCGCGAGCAGCGCGACCCGAACACGATCGACCCCGGCGTGATCGGCTACGTCTTCGAGCGTCACATCAACGTCACGGCGAGCGGGCGCAAGGAAGGCGGCGCGTACTACACCAGGGAGGACGTCACCGGCTACATGGCCTCGGTGACGCTGCTCCCTGCGGTCCTCGACCGGCTGATCGCGGCGACGGGCGTCGACCCGTTCGTGCGACTGCGGACCAGCCCGCGCCGCTACGTGCACGAGGCGATGCGCCACGGCCAGGGCCCCGACGGTCGCTGGCTCGCGCCGCCCGGCCGGGTCGGCGCGCCGCACGCCGATCCGCTGCGCCGGCTCGAGCTCGCCGAGGTCGCCCGCGAGCCGGCCCTGCAGCTCCCCGACGAGTCGTGGGTCGAGACGCTCGATCGCCGTGAGCACGTCGACCGGCTGCTGGCGCTGATCGCCGCCGGCGAGGTCGACGGCGTCGACGCGCTCATCACCCACAACCTCGACATCCGCGCGCTCGTCGCCGATGTCGTCCACGCGCTCGACTCGCCGCAAGACGTCGCCGACGCGTGGGATGAGGTCACCGCGATCACGGTCGTCGACCCGACCTGCGGCTCCGGCGCGTTCCTGTTCGCCGCCCTCGAGCTGCTCGACGAGATCTACGCGGCGCTGCTCGCGCGCGCCCGCACGCAGCTGGCGCGGGGTGCCGCGGGCGCCCGCGATGGCCTGGGCCCGCTCGTCGCGGCCGCAGACGCCGATCCCAACGACGGCTATCACCGGCGCAGGCACGCCGTCCTGCGCAACCTCTTCGGCCTGGACGTCATGCCCGAGGCGATCGAGACCGCGAAGCTGCGGCTGGCGCTGTCGCTCGTCGCCCGGCTCGAGGATCGCGCCGAGCTCGTCCCGCTCCCCGATCTCGACCTCAACCTGCGCTGCGGCAACCTGCTCGTCGGGTTCGCCGACGTCGAGGAGGCACGAGGCCGCGCCGGGTCGACCACGTTGGTCGCGCCCGCGGCCGTCGACGAGATCGTCTCGGGGACACAGCGGGTCACGGCCGCGCGCGCGGCGTTCGTGGCCGCCCAACGCGCCGCCCGAGGCGCCGGCGATCCAGCGGCGGCGGTCACCGCCGCCCAGCACGCGCTCGAGCGGGTGCTCGGCGAGGTCCGCGACGCGGCCGACCGCGCGTACGCTGCCGGCGCGGGCGTCGAGCCGGAGAGCGTCGCGTTCGGCGCCTGGCGGCGCAGCCACCTGCCGTTTCACTGGATGCTCGAGCTCCCGGCGATCGCCGAGGCCGGCGGATTCGACGTCGTCATCGGCAATCCGCCCTACATCAAGGCTGCCAGCGTGCCGTACGCGATCGACGGCTACGCCACGGCCGGCCTGCCCGACCTCTACGCGCCCTGCGTCGAGCGCTCGCTCGGGCTGCTGCACCCGCGCGGGCGCTTCGCGATGATCCTGCCCGTCAGCTTCCAGTTCTCCGACCGCCACAGGGCCGCGCGCGACGTGGTCCTGGCGCAGGGCAACGTCTGGGTGAGCACCTACTCGCGCAACCCGTCGGCGCTGTTCACCGCCGGTCTCGGCGTGCGCTCGTCGATCGCGGTCACGTCTCCCGACGGCGCCGTCGCGCACACCACCGCGACCCGGCGCTGGCAGCGCGCGGCGCGCGGGGCGCTGTTCGCGACCACGAGATACAGCGCGCTCGACGCGCCGGCGCGCGATCGCGCATGGCTGGTGCGGACCGGCGACGCCGACGTCGCGACGCTGCTGCAGTCGCTGCGCGATCGCGATCGGCGGCTCGGTGGCAGCGTCGAGCGGCGCGGCGGCTTCGCGCTGGGCTTCAAGGTGACAGCGCTGTACTACCTGCCCGTCTACACCCGGGTGCCACCGGTGTACGACACGGCGCTCGAGGTCGTGGCGCCGCCGAAGGACGCGAAGATCCTCTTCGCGCGCGAGGACGACCTCCTGCTCGCCTATGCGCTGCTTGCCGGCGAGCTCGCCGTCACCTGGTGGGCGAGCACCGGCGACGACTTCGACGTCACGGCCGGGACGCTGAAGTCCTTTCCGGTGAGCCTGGCCGCGCTCGATCCCGCACGCGACAGGCTGCTCGAGCTCGCCCGGCAGCTCGAGCACGAGGCCCACCAGGAGCAGCATCTGCTGTTCACGCCGTACGCGGGGTTGATGACCGGCAGCTGGGACCTGCGGCGGCTGCGGCCGCTGACGCGCGAGATCGACCGGGTCGTGCTCGAGACGCTCGGCCTGCAGGCGTACCTGCCCGCGGTCATCCGGGCGGTCAGCCGCTTGCAGAAGAGCACCGGGGAGCGGCCCGGCACCGAGCGCGGCATGGGCTGGCTGGCAGCCCGCCGAGCGCGGCTCGGCGCGGCCGGATCGCGCGAGTCCGAGGCGGGCCGGAGGTAGAGTCCACCGCGTGAGCGACGGTGATCGCATCCTCGATGCGGCGACCCTGGGCGACCACGTCGATCGTCTCTACCGCGCTGCGTGGGCGCTGTGCGGCTCGCGCGCGGACGCGGAGGACCTCGTCCAGGACACCTTCGCCCGTGTGCTCGCGAAGCCCCGGCGTGTGAAGGGCGAGCAGGATCTCGCCTACCTCCTGCAGGCGCTGCGCAACACGTTTCTGACCTCGCGGCGGGCGGCGGCGCGGCGGATCGCCGCGGTCGACGCGCCGGAGGGCTTCGAGCCGGTCGACCGCTCGGGCTCGCGCCGGCCCGAGGAGGCGCTCGAGGTGCGCGAGGTGTTCGCGCAGATCGCGGCGCTGGCCGCCAACTTCCGCGACGCGCTCGTGGCCGTCGACGTCGTCGGCCTGACGTATGCCGAGGCGGGCGAGCTGCTCGGCGTCAAGGAGGCGACGATCACGTCGCGGTTGTACCGAGCGCGCCTTCAGGTCGCGCGCGGGATGGAACATGCCGATCCCGGCGTCTTGGTGAACGAGGGCTGACATGGCCGAGCTCGACGACGACATCCCCCTGACCGACGAGGAGCTCGCGCTCGCGCAGCGCGGCGCGACGCTGGTCGCCGCCGCGATGGCCCATCCCGAGGCGCGGGCGCCACGGGCGCTGCACGACGCGCTCGAGCGCGTCGGGACCACCGGGCGGGGTCGCACGGCTGAGCCCGCTGGGACCATCGAACGGGGCCGCACGGCTGAACCCGCTGCGACGGCGGCGGGCGCCCGGGCCGCCGGGCGCGCGCATGACGCCGAACCCGCGCCGCGCCGCCGCGGTCTCGGCTTGCCGCGCGCGCCGCGCGCCGCCGGTCGCCGCCCGCGGCGCTGGCTGGTGGCCCCGGGGCTCGGGTTCGCCTGCGTCCTCGTGCTCGCGTTCATGCTCGTGCTGCGCGGCCACGACCCCGCCGCGGGCCGCCCGTCGGTGCTCGACGTCGCGGCGGTCACGCGCCTGCCCGCCCGCGAGGCGGCGCCGGCGAGGGTCGCCGGCAGGTCGCCGCACCTGTCGGCCGCCGTCGACGGCCTGGCGTTTCCGGACTGGAGCGCGGCGTTCGACTGGAAGACGACGGGCCGGCGCATGGACCGCGTCGGCGGTCGCGCCGTGACGACGGTCTTCTACCGCTACCAGGACGGCTCGACGCTCGGATACGCGATCGTCGCGGGCGCGCCGCTGCGCTCGCCCGCGGGACGCGACGTCGTGCGGCGGGGCGTGCGCTACCGGATCGTCAAGCGCAACGGACGCACGACGGTGACCTGGACGCAGTCCGGCCACACGTGCGTGCTCGACGCGTCGTCGCGGGTGCCGGCGGCGGAGCTCGTGGCGCTCGCGGACTGGGCCAACACCTGACGAAGCCGGTTCGCCGGGGCGTCTCGGCGACGGAGCGCCCCGCATGTCGGGGTGGCGGGGGCGGGTCGGCGGCGAGGCGACCCGCTCGCCCGGGTCGTCCGCCACGCGGCGCGAGGGTGGTGGGCCGCAGGGCGACCCACCACCCGCATGCTCACTTGACCGTGAAGTCCTTGTGCATGCCCTCCATGTAGTGGTCGCCGACGTTGCAGATGAGCGCGTAGTGGCCCTTCTTCAGCGTGACCTTGAGCGTCGCCGACTTGTGCGCGCCGACCTCGACCTCCTTGACCTTGCCGGTCTCGCTCGCGCGGCCCTTGACGATCTTCAGCTTGGCGGCCTTCGTGTTCGTCTTGATGACGACGAGCTCGTGGCCGATGCCCGTGACGTTCTTGACCTTGAACGTGACGGCCCCGGCCTTCGCGCTCGACCCGCCCGTGATCTTGAAGTTGCTCAGCGACTCGCTGACGGTGCTCGCGCCGATGGCGGGCGCGGTGCCGGCCAGCAGCACGGCGGCACCGGTCGCGGCGATCGCCAGACGGCGGTTGCGGCTGGAAAGAGCGGACATGCAGAACCTCCAAATCGGAAATGACAGTTCGAAGCTCCTGACGCCGGGCCGGCGCCGATCCTTCCCGGCGCACGGACCGCGTTAGCGTGTCGGCGATGAGCGCGAACCGCTGGACCGCCGCCGACCTGCCCGACATGACGGGCCGCGTCGTCGTCGTGACCGGTGCCAACAGCGGGCTCGGCGCGGTCGTCGCGCGCGAGCTCGCGCGGGCCGGGGGGCGGGTCGTGCTCGCCGTGCGCGACCTGGCTCGTGGCGAGGCCGCCGCCGCGACGATGCCCGGCGAGACGGAGGTGCGACAGCTCGATCTCGCGAGCCTGGCGTCGGTGCGCGCATTCGCCGCCGCGTGGGACGGCCCGCTCGACGTGCTCGTCAACAACGCCGGCGTGATGGCGATCCCGCGCCGCAGCACCGCGGACGGCTTCGAGATGCAGATCGCCACGAACCACCTCGGGCCGTTCGCGCTGACGAACCTGCTGCTCGAGCACGTGACCGATCGCGTCGTGACGGTCTCGTCGGCCGTCCACCGCATGGGGAAGATCGACTTCGACGACCTCAACTCCGAGCACGGCTACAACCGCTGGGCGGCCTACGGCCAGTCGAAGCTCGCGAACCTGCTGTTCACGCTCGAGCTGCAGCGCCGTCTGGACGCCGCCGGCTCGCCCGTCGGCGCGCACGCGGCGCACCCCGGCTGGGCGTCGACGCACCTGCAGGGCCACACCCCGAACCCGTTCGAGCGCGTCTTCATGGCGATCGGCAACCGGGTGATCGCGCAGAGCGACGCGATGGGCGCGCTGCCGACGCTGTACGCGGCGACCCAGCCGCTGCCCGGCGCGAGCTACACCGGCCCCGGCGGCTACCAGGAGATCCGCGGCCACCCGCGCGCGGCCGGCCGCAGCGTCGCGGCGTGCGACGAGCAGGCCGCGACGCGGCTGTGGGAGCTTTCCGAGCGGCTGACCGGCGTGTCGTTCCCGCTCGCGCCCGCAATCGCCTGACGTGCTGCCTCCTGCGCGCACCGTGCCGAGGAGGGGCGCGCCGAGCAGCTTGGGCCGGCGTATCGGCGATCGGCGGTTCGAGGTCTGCTGCATCCCGTTCTTCCTCTACGACGTCGCGCTCGGCGACATCGTCCAGACGGATGCCGGCTATGACCTCGCGCGGGTCGTCGAGACTTCGGGGCCGTTCGTGTTTCCGCGTGTGGTTCGGCGATGCGCTGCATCCGCGTCAGGAGGTGGCCGACGAGCTGGGTGCGCTGTTGGAGTGGTCCTCGGCCGATCTACCGGCCGTGGACGCAGCGGACGGCGAACACGCGCAGCTGATCGCGGGCCATCTCGCTGAGCGGGAGGGCGCGGGTCGTCTGATGTTCGAGACCGGCCGCTCCTGAGCCCTCGGTCGGGCTGCCGGCCATGCGGCCCAGTGAAACCGTGCGGCCATCGTGGCCGCGCCCGACCGGTGTCCGCGACGCGCGGCGGGTGTCATGCTGCACGAATCGGTGTCGCGGGGGGAAGCCGGCATCCGAAGGCGAAGATGACGGCGATGGGGAGGCAAGGATGACGTCCATGACGAGCGGTCCGGTCCGGCGCGGCGTGCTTGCGCCGCTCGCGCTCGCCGGCGCCCTGCTGCTCGCGTGCGCCTCGGGCGCCGTCGCGACCGCCGCCGCCAGCCCGGTGGCGCGGCCCACGTGCACCGGACCCGCGAGCCTCGGCTGCGTCACCTGCCCGGCGCCCGCCACCACGTGCGCCGATCCCACCGGGTTCGTGACGAAGGGCGTGCCGGTGACGTTCGACGCGTCGTCATCGTCCTTCTCCCCGCCCGCGACCAAGTTCAGCGACATCACGTGGTCCTACGCGACCCCGACGTCCTCGCAAAGCCACTCGGGCGCGCCTCAGGCGACGTTCACCTTCGGCGACGACGGCACGGTAGCTGTGAGGCTCGAGGTCGTCGACGATACGGGCGGAACCGGTTCAGCGGTCATGAACGTCGTCGTGGGAGCGCGATTGCTGGCGACGCCGTCGCCGGGGATCGTGCTCGGCGCCGGGACGTTGAGCGACGGCGCGCAAGTCGTCGGCCGCGTCAACCCATCGTCTTCCGCGACGGTCGACTTCCGCCTCTACGGACCCGACGACGCGCTCTGCACCGGGACTCCGGCGTTCCAGCAGCTGGGCGTGCGCTATCCGTTGGGCAACGGCAGCGTGAGCTCCGGCGCCTTCACGCCGACCCTCGTGGGCACGTATCGCTGGACGGTCGCGTACGGCAACGACGCGAACAACATCCCAGATCCGTCGACCTGCGCCGGCAGCACCTTCGTCAGCGCGCCGCCGCCGACGCCGCCCGCGCCTCCGGTCGGGCCGTCGTCCCCGACGCCGTCCGCGGGCTCGACGCCGATCAAGGGCGTCACGACGTGCGCCGGCAGGCTGGCCACGATCGTCGCGGTCGCCGGGAAGCGGACGATCACGGGCACGCCCGGCCCCGACGTGATCGTCGGCGGCCCCGGCGACGACAAGATCGACGGCCGCGGCGGCAACGACACGATCTGCGGCGGACCCGGCGACGACGAGATCCGCGGCGGCGCGGGCAACGACCGGCTGTACGGCAACGACGGCGCCGACCTCGTGCTCGGCGGCGCGGGCAACGACTACGTCCACGGCGGCAACGGCCGCGACCGCCTCGCGGGGCAGGACGGCAACGACCACGTCCTCGGCGCGGCCGGCAACGACCTGATCGACGACGAGAAGCTCGGCGGCAGGGGCAGCGACGAGCTCGACGGCGGCAGCGGCGCGGACAACATCCGGGCCGCCGACCACACGACCGACACGATCGACTGCGGCACCGGCCGCGACACCGTGCGCATGGACCCGCGCGACCACGAGACGCTCTGCGAGAGCGTCCGCCGCGAGCACTGAAAGGCGCGACCCCCGCCCCGGGGATCACGTGTCGCGATCGTGAACCGGGCCTGACCGACCTGCGCGTCGGTCATGATGTCGAGACTGTCGACGTGCCAACCGCTCATCCTCCGCACGAGCTGCGAGCCAGCGCCCGCATGACCTCCAGCCCGCTGATCGGATCGCTGCGCCGCGCCATGACGGCGACGCTCGCGATCGTCGCGGTCCTGGCTTGCGTGCCGGCCGCCGCAAGCGCGACCGGCGAGCCGATCGCGCGCTGGACCTGCTCGGCGCCCGGCCTCGTCTGCGATCCGTGTCCCGTGCACTGCTCGAGCCCGACCGGCAGGGTCGCGGCCGGCGTCGCCGTGAGCTTCGACGGGCGCCCCTCCAGCGACGACCGCCCGGGCGCGCCGGCCGGCACCGTCGTCGGCTGGGCGTGGACCTTCGGCGACGGCGCGACGGCCTCGGGGCCGCTCGCCAGCCACGCGTTCGCCAGCGCGAACACCTACTCCGTCACCCTCGTCGTCACCGACGACCAGGGCAAGACCGACACGAAGGCGCTGCAGATCGTCGTCGCGCCGACGGCGATCGCCGCCACCGCCTCGCCGGACGTCGTGCTCGGCTCGGGCGCGCTCACCGACAGCGCCGTCGTCAGCGGGCGCACGGGCCAGTCGTCGAGCGACACGATCGACTTTCGCCTCTACGGTCCCGACGACGCGCTCTGCGCCGCGACGCCGGTCTTCGAATCCGACGACGTCCCGTACCCGGTCGCCGGCGGGGCCGTGACCTCGGCCGCCTACACGCCGACCGCCGCCGGCACGTACCGCTGGATCGCCTCCTACGGCGGCGACGCGAACAACCCGCCCGTCTCGAGCCGCTGCAGCGACGCCGCGGACAGCGCGCTCGTCAGCGCGCCTCCGCCGCCTCCGCCGCCGCCGGTCGTCGTGGCGCCCCCGCCGCCACCGCCGGTCGTGCTGCCGACGTGCTTCGGCAAGAAGGCCACGATCGTCGTGACCGCGGGCCAGCGGGTGATCGTCGGCACGGCGCACAGCGACGTCATCGTCGGCACGGACGCGGCCGAGACGATCTACGGCGAGGGCGGCAACGACACGATCTGCGGCCGCGGCGGCAACGACACGATCCGCGGCGGTCCCGGCAACGACCGCATCTACGGCGATGACGGCAGCGACCTGCTGCTCGGCGGCACCGGCGCCGACCAGCTCTACGGCGGCAGCGGCAACGATCGTCTCGGCGGCGGCGACGGCGCGGACCGCGTCGACGGCGGCAGCGGCAACGACACGCTCGATGACGAGCGCCTCGGCGGCGCGGGCAAGGATCGCCTGATCGGCGGCTCCGGCGCCGATCTCATCCGCGCCGCCGACCACACGAACGACAGCGTCGACTGCGGCTCCGGCCACGACATCGCGCGGCTCGATCCGCACGATCGCCAGACGCACTGCGAGCAGGTCCGCCGCGTGCGCTGAGCGCGCCCGCGCCTCCGCGCGGTCGCCGGACGCATTGCGAGCAAGGATTCGCCGCGTGCGCTGAGCGCCCCCCGCGCCTCCGCGCGCTCGCGGGACGCATTGCGAGCAAGGATTCGCCGCGTGCGCTGAGCGCGCCCGCGCCTCCGCGCGTTCGCCGGACGCACCGCGAGCAGGTCCGCCGCCTGCGCCGAAGGCCCCGGCGCCCGCCCCCCGCGGGGCCGTGGCTCAGCCGTCGTCGCCGGCGCGCAGCCGCAGGGCCAGCTCGAGCTCGAAGCGCCCCTGCGGCTCGTCCAGCGCGGACCCGAACGTCTCGCGCAGCTGCGCGAGCCGGTAGCGCACCGTCTGCGGGTGCACCTCGAGCGCGTGCGCGGTGTCGTCGATGCGGCCCTGGTGGTCGAGCCACTGGCGCAGCGTCGCTACGAGCCGCTCGCGGACGGCCGGGCGCAGCGTCTGCAGCGGCGCCAGGCGCGAGCGCGCGAGCTCGCCGGCCAGCTGCGCGTCGGCGTGCAGCAGCAGCGCCGTGGTCTGCTCCTCGGCGACGACGAGCCCGTCGGCCTGCACGACGCCGGCCTCCTGCAGCTCGAGCGCGCGCCGGGCGCGCTGCACGCTGAGCGCCGCGGCCACGATCGCGACCGACGGCCCGAGCGCCGCGTGGCGCGACCCCACCGCCCGCTCGATCAGCCTGCGCCGTCCCGGTCCGTCGGGGTCGGCGACGAACGCCAGCACCTGGCGAGCGCGGGGGCTGCCCTCGGCGGCGACGACGCCCTCGGCCTCCTCGACCGTCGCCGCGACGGCGCCGGCGCCGATGCCCCCGGTCAGCCGCTCCGCCGCGATGCCCTCGACGATCAGCGCCGCGACGCGCGCGCACGGCGGCCACGACGCGCGCTCGGCGGCGACGCGCAGCACCTCCGGCGGCGGCGGTGGGTCGCTCGCGAGCAGGCGCACGAGCTGCGCGCGGCGCTGCTGGTCCTCGCCGGCGAGCGCCGACTGCTCGGCGGCGTAGCCCTCGATCGACTCGCCGGAGATCTCGTCGATGTAGGCGAAGATCGCCTCGCCGACGCGGTACATGACCGCGGGGTCGAGGTCGGCGCGCACCCCCGCCTCGACGAACCGCCGCCACGCGACCTGCGCGCCGACGCGGTAGGCCGCCAGCAGCGCGTTGAGCGTGCGGCCCTGGCGCATCTCGCCGCGGCCGAGCTCGATGTACGTGCGGCGGTCGCGCGCGCTGACGCCCTCGGGATGCTCGATCGTGTCGACGAAGCGCCGCAGCGCGCGCTCGACGCCGTAGCGCAGCGTGACGCCGAACGGACCCTCGAGCGGGCGCGAGTAGTCGGGCACCTGCGAGCCGATCTCGCGGATCATCTCCGCGGAGAGCTCCGGCAGAACCGGGCGCAGCACCGCTGCGATCTCGGGGGAGATGCCCTCCATTGCTCACAAACCTACAGATCTATGTGGGTGCTCCGGTGCGATCCGCACAAGAAATGGCCAGACATCAGCGGTTAGGCTCAAACGCATGTCAACGATCCAGCGCTACGCCAATCTCGGAGCGGTCGTCGTGCCGTTCCTTGCCCTGCTGCTCGCCATCGTCCTGCTGTGGAACCGCGCCGTCGGAGCCATCGAGCTGGGCGTCATGGCCTTCATGTACACGATCACCGGTCTCGGCATCACGGTGGGATACCACCGGATGCTGACGCACAAGGCCTTCCAGTCCGGCAAGAAGCTCGAGTACTTCTGGGCGATCATGGGCTCGATGGCGGTGCAGGGACCCCCGATCGCCTGGGTCGCCGACCACCGCAAGCACCACGCGCACACCGACGAGGAGGGCGACCCGCACAGCCCGCACGTCGGCCAGGGCTCGGGCCTGAAGGGCCTGTGGTTCGCGCACGTCGGCTGGCTGACCAAGACGCAGGGCTCGGCCGAGTTCCGCAAGTACGCGGCGGATCTCTGCGACGACAAGGGCATGCGCTGGATCAGCCGCAACTTCCTCGCGTTCGTCGGGCTGAGCCTGGCGATCCCGTTCGTGCTCGGCTTCGTGCTGCACGGCTTCTCGCTGACCGGCGCGCTGTGGACGCTGTTGTGGGCCGGCTTCGTGCGGATGTTCTTCCTGCACCACGCGACGTGGTCGATCAACTCCGTGTGCCACTTCTTCGGGCGCCGGCGCTTCGACATCGAGGACCGGTCGACGAACGTCGCCTGGCTCGCGATCCCGACGTTCGGCGAGTCCTGGCACCACAACCACCACGCCTTCCCGCGCTCGGCGCGCCAGGGCCTGAAGCGCTCGGAGATCGACATCTCCGCGGCGGTCATCAACCTCATGGAGCGCCTCGGCCTGATCTGGAACGTCGTGCGCATCACGCCCGAGCGCCAGGCGCAGAAGCTCGTCGGCGCGATCCCGCTCGAGAAGGAGCCCGCGCCCGCCGCCGCCTGACGGCCCGCCTGGCCGATCGCTCGGCGGACCCGGATGCGACGAGCGAACGCGCTACCCTCCTGAGGGCGGCAATCGCTCGGTCAGACTTGAATCGTCGCAGACGATCTGCGCAAATCCAATTGAAATGGGCGCCATGGACGCGACAAAGCCATCAGTCCTCGTCGCGTTCAGGGCTGAAAACGTCCGCTCGTTCCGGGACGAGTTGGAGCTGTCGCTCGTGGCTACGAGTCTGTCCGCGTCTGAGCCTTGGGCGCGCCGCTCGGTGCAGTGGCGTGAAGGCGGCAGGCCGATCGACGTCCTGCCGGCCGCCGGCATCTTCGGGGCCAACGCTTCCGGCAAGAGCAACGTGCTCCGAGCTATGGCCGACATGCGGGGCTTCGTTCTGAACTCGTTCCGACGCGGGCGCCCGACCGGAGGGCTCCCGCGCCGGCCGTTTCTACTCGGTGACGACAGCGCGATGTATCCCACGCGGTTTGAGATCGACATCGTCCTCTGCGGAGTGCGTCACGAATACGGATTCGAGTACGACAGCGAGCAGGTTCTCGAGGAGTGGGCCGTGCGCTACCCGAAGGGTCGTGCCGTGTCGCTCTTTCGTCGTACGGGGAACGTCGTGGAGTTCGGCTCATCGGAGCGAGCGAAGAGCCGGGCGGTCCGCGAGCTGTTGCGACCCAATGCCCTGTTCCTCTCGACAGCGGCTTCGGCGAATCATCCCGACCTGCTTCCGCTGTATGCGTGGTTCGAGCGCAACCTCCTGCTCGTGGAGGCGCAGAGTCGCGACAGCAGGCAGGCCTTGACCACCGCCATGCTGGACGAGCCAGACCAACGCGAGCGGGTGTTGGAGTTCCTGCGGGCTGCGGATCTCGGGATCACGGGGGCCGCAAGACGTGAGCTTGACCCTGAGATCAAAGCCCGTGTTGAACGCGCGTTTCAGATCCTATGGGAGGGCGAGGGCGATGACGCGAACGGCGCTCCATCGATGGAGCTCGACGCGGTCGGTGTTCATCTAACGCACCACGGGTCCGCCGGGGACATCGAGTTTCATCCCCAGGACGAATCGCTTGGCACGCTGGTGTGGTTCGGCTTGGTCGGCCCTGTCATCCAGGCTCTCCGAGACGGGGCTGTCTTCCTCGCGGACGAACTCGACTCCAGCCTACATCCAGCCCTTGTCGCAGAGATAGTGTCGCTGTTCCAGAGTCCTGGCACGAACCCCCGTCGGGCGCAGCTGATCTTCAACTCGCACGATACGACGATTCTCGGCACGTCGGCTGGCACGGGCGCCACTCAGACGACGTCGGGCAGGCTACTGGGCCGTGACCAGATCTGGTTTACCGAAAAATCGAACGACGGAGCCAGTCGCCTCTATCCGTTGACTGAGTTGGACCCCCGGAAAGGCGAAGCCATCGAGCAGCGATACCTCAGTGGACGATACGGAGCTACGCCGATCATCTCACGCCCCCAGTTCCAGGCAGCCGCCGAGTTGGTCACCAGTGGTCAATCCGAGGCGGAGTAGGGGCGGCCGCCCGGTCCGGCGGGTCTCAGCCGCGGCTGTACGCAAGGCGTTGCTGGTGTTCGTGGAGGGAGATAAGACCGAGGAGGACTATCTTACGTACTGGTGGCGGATCCACCGGACGAACGTGACCGTCACCTTCGGTGACGTGCGTGGGACGCCTCGAACGCTTATCGATGCTGCCGTCGATGCAAAGCGGCACGACGCGAGGAACGCCAGGCGTGGCGGAGGTGCGCCATTCGATGAGGTGTGGTGCGTGTGTGATGTCGATGACCCTCCGTTCATGCATGAGATCCGTCCAATCGCGCACGCCAATGACATCCATCTCGCTATCTCAAACCCATGCATCGAGCTTTGGCTTCTGCTGCATTTCGAGCCGCAGACGGCCTATCTGAAGCGACGCGACGCCCAGAGCCGCGCCAAGGGACACCTGAAGTGCGAGAAGGCTCTTACGAATGACGCGCTGGCATCCCTCGAGGCGAGACTGGCCCGCGCAACCGAGCGAGCGAAGGGCTTAGACGACAAGCATGACGGCGACGGGTCCCCGCTAGGACACAACCCGAGTAGCAGGATGTGGGAGATCGTTGACAGCATCCGGAACGCAGGCAGCCCGTGAGCCGATCTGAGGGAGCGACCGCGGCGATGCATGCCCCGGCCGTTCGGAGCCACTGATCGGGATGGCCGGCCTTGATCGCGACGTCGGCGGCGAGCAGCTCGAGCTGACGCTCGGGCCGCTCTACGTCGTGACCGCCGAGGATCGGGTCAGCGGGCCGTTGACGAGCCGTCCCGCGCGGCGCTACCGCTCACCCCCGCAGCCGCTCGAGGACGCGCGCTGCCTGGCCCTGCTGCTGCTCGACCGCAGCGAGGACCTGCCCGACGACGGCCCCTGGCGGCGGCCGCTGCCCGGCGGCCAGCGCCACGTGACGATCGCCCTGGCCCCGTCGGGATCGCTCGGCTGAGGGGTACTCTGCGCCGTGATGGGCGCGCTTCGTGCCATGACTGCGCAGGAGCTGTTCGAATACCGCCACGAGCCGTACCGGACCGAGCTGATCGCTGGCAGGCTCGTGCGGATGGAGCCCGCGGGCGGATTGCACGGAACGGTCGCAGCCCAGATCGGCGGCCTGCTGATCGCGCACGTCCTGCCGCGCCGGCTCGGCAAGGTCCTGGGCGCGGAGACCGGCTACATCCTCGAACTCGATCCCGACACCGTGCGCGCCCCGGACGCGAGCTTTCTCTCGCGCGAGCGCATCGCAGCCATGGGCGGCATCCCGAGCGGCTACATCCCCGGCCCGCCGGATCTCGCGTTCGAGGTGATCTCGCCGGGCGACCGCCGCGGCGAGGTGCAGAGCAAGACGCGCTCATGGCTGCAGGCCGGCACGAAGGCGGTCGTCGTCATCGACCCGCGTCGCGGCACCGCGACGATCCACCGTCCGGACGGCTCGACCACCGAGCACGGCCGCGCGGACGTCCTCGCGCTCGACGACGTGCTTCCCGGCTTCCCGCCGGCGCTCGCCGACGTCCTCGACTGAGCCTGAGCCGGATCTCGGGTCGGCGCGGTACGCCGCAGGTCGCGCCCCCAGCCGTGCGCGCGTCGCGTCAACCGCCGCGGTCGTCGCTGCCGGCCGGCCGGGTAGATTGCGCCCCATGCGGATGCGTGCAGCAGTGCTCGAGGAGTTCGGCCAACCGCTTGTCGTGCAGGAGCTCGACCTCGCGGAGCCGCAGGCCGGTGAGGTGCTCGTGCGCCTCGTCGCGTGCGGCGTCTGTCACACCGACATGTACACCGCCTCCGGCGTCGACCCGTCCGGCTACGCGCCGGCCGTGCTCGGCCACGAGGGCGCGGGCGTCGTCGAGGCGATCGGCGAGGGGGTCGAGGACCTCGCGGTCGGCGATCACGTCGTCACGCTGTTCTCGCCGCAGTGCCGCGAGTGCGTGCACTGCCTGAGCCCGAAGACGAACATCTGCCTCGCGATCCGCGACATGCAGGGCAAGGGCTACCTGCCCGACGGCACGACCCGCCTGTCGCGGCCCGGCGGCGAGCCGATCCGCCACTTCATGGGCACCTCGACGTTCGCCGAGTACACGGTCCTGCCGGAGATCGCGTGCGCGAAGGTCTCGCCGGACGCCCCGCTGGATCGCGCGTGCCTGTTCGCCTGCGGGCTGTCGACCGGCCTCGGCGCCGCGATGTACACGGCGAAGGTCGAGGCGGGCTCGACGTGCGTCGTCTTCGGCGCCGGCATGGTCGGCCTCGGCGCGGTCGCGGGTGCCCGGCTGCAGGGCGCCGAGCGGATCGTCTGCGTCGACCTCTCCCAGGAGCGCCTCGACATGGCGACCCATCAGGGCGCCACCGACACGATGATCGGCGGCGACGACACCGTCGAGCAGATCGTCGAGATGACCGGCGGCTTCGGCGCCGACTACACGTTCGAGGCGACCGGCCTCGTCGCGGTGATGCGCCAGGCCGTCGAGGCCGCGCGCATGGGGTGGGGCCTCGCGACGATGTGCGGCGTCGCCGGCAAGGGCGAGACGCTCGACGTGATCCCGCGCCTGCTGATCACGGGGCGCCGCGTCGCGGGGTCGTCGTTCGGCGGCGTCAAGGGCCGCGACCAGGTCCCGCAGCTCGTCCAGCGCTACCTCGACGGCGACATCGACGTCGATGCGTTCCTCTCGCACCGGATCACGCTCGACGAGGTCAACAAGGGCTTCGACCTCATGCACGCGCAGGACGGCATCCGCAGCGTCATCGAGTTCGCCTGACCGTCGCGCTGGGCGCCCGGGGCCGCCCGCCCCGCGGCCCCCGCCGCGACTCCACGCCCGTCAGCGGATCTTCGCGATCAGCGGCAGCGACGCCAGCGCCGCGACCCCGCAGACGGCCCACATCGCCGCGTAGCCCTGCGTCGCATCGAGCAGCCCGGACGCCGCCGAGACCGCGACGCCGCCGAGCAGCGGTCCGAGCATCACCCCGAGGCCGCGGCTCACGCTGTAGTAGCCGGTCAGCGCGCCGTGGCGATCGGCGGGCATCAGCGGCTGCAGCAGCGCGAACGGCAGCGACATCAGGACGCCGCCGCCGAGCGCGATGCACGGCCCCGACGCGACGATCAACGGGTGTGACGTCGACAGCAGCGGGATCGCCATCGGCAGCCCGAACGCGACGACCGACCAGAACACGACGCGGTGGCGGCCGAAGCGGTCCGCCAGCCGCCCGCTCGTCGCCGCGCCGACGAGGATCAGCAGCGCGGCCCCGCCCACGATCAGCGACGCCGTCCCGAGCTTCAGGCCCAGCCCGCGGGTCATCCACAGGATCACGAACGTCTTCAGGGCGCCGAGCGAGAGCTCCCACAGCGCGTTGGCGCAGAAGAACGCCCGCAGCGGTGGGTCGTGCAGCAGCACGCCGGTCATCTCGCGGATCGTCTCGCCGACCCGCATCGAGGAGTGGCGCTGCTCGGGTCGCGGCGTGCGGCCCATCAGCCAGGCGAACGACCCCACCGCGGCGAGCAGCACCAGCGCCGACACCGTGAACGGCGCCGCCTGGCCCAGGGCCAGCAGCAGCCCGCCGCCGAGCAGCGCCAGCCCCGTCCCGCTGCCGCGCCAGATCGCCTGGGTGCTCTGCGCGCGCCCGGCGACCTCGTCGGGCACGAGGTCGGGGTACAGCGCGCGGTAGGGCTCGTACGCCACGAAGTAGCCGACGAAGAAGACTGCGACCGCGACCGCGATCCCGGTCAGCGAGCCGACGAACCCCATCGCGACCAGCCCGGCGGCGGCGATCGGCGCGCCGATCGCGACGAACGGCAGGCGACCGCCCCAGCGCGTGCGCAGCCGGTCCGACCACACGCCCACGACGATCGGCAGCGCGACGGCGCCGAGGCCCTCGCCGCCGATCAGCAGGCCGATGATCGTCGTCGACGCCGTGAACTGCCGCGCGACGGTCGGCAGGTACGTCGAGACGACGGTGATCGAGAGCGCGAGCCCGAAGGTCGGCAGCCCGAGCAGGGCGAGCAGCCGCAGCTCTTTGCGGCTCAGGCCGCGGCCCGCCCCGGCCTGCTCCTCGGGCTCGGACGCCGCGATCACGACGACGGGCCTACCCGCTGCCCGAGGCGGACAGCGACGGCGGGGCACGAACGGGCGCCGGCGCGCTGTCCCGGCCACGGGCGTTCGGCCGCACGTCTCACGGGCCGCCGAAGGCTCCGGGGCCGGGGCCGGAATACTCCGTGGTGCCGTGACGACGCCACCTGTGACAGAACGCGCAAGCGCCAACCCGCGCATCTTGCTGATCGGCAACGACGAGCTGACGGCTGTCGCGCATCGCGCCCTGCGCGACGCGGGCGCCGGCGTGAAGAACCTGCGCGACCCGACAGACCCGGCGATCCGCACCGCCCTGCGCCAGGACGTCGACACCGTCGTCGTGATCTCCAAGGACGATCACGTCTCGCTGCGCAGCGCGCTCGTCGCCGAGGGCGTCCGGCCGGGCGTGCCGCTCGTGGTGACGGTCTTCGACCGCGACGTCGCGATCAAGCTCGAGGGCGCCGTGCGCAACGTCCGCGTGATCTCGATGGCCGACATCGTCGTGCCGTCGATCGCGGCCGCCTGCCTCGCCCACAGCCCGCTGACGCTGCATCACACGCGCACCGGCTACAAGGCCGTCCGCTCCGGCAGCGAGGGTCCCGAGATCGTGCCGCTCGATCTCCCCCGGCGCCGGCTCGGGTCTCGCGCGTGGACGGTGATCGGGGCGCTGCTGCGCCCCTACGAGCTCAGCGCGAAGATCCTCATGGCCGGCCTGCTCGGCTTCTGCTCGATCCTGCTGCTCGACATGCTGATGACGGTCGCGTTCCTGCACGAGCCGGCGGTCGAGGCGTTCTACACGGCGACGAAGACGATCGTCACCGTCGGCGCGAACCCGCACGTCGACGCCGGGCCGGAGTGGTTCAAGGTCTTCTCGGCGCTGATGATGATCGCCGGGCTCGCGTTCACCGCGCTCTTCACCGCGGGCCTCGTCAACCGCCTCATCGACCGCCGTCTGATCGCGATCGTCGGCCGCCGCTGCGCGCCGCGCCGCGACCACGTGATCGTCGTCGGGCTCGGGCAGGTGGGCCTGCGCCTGTGCCTGCTGCTGCGCACGCTGCACGTGCCGGTGCTCGCGATCGAGTCCAACCGCGACGCCGACTACATCACCCGTGCCCGCGAGTACGGGCTGCCCGTCGTCGTCGGGCGCGGCGGCAGCATGCAGCTGCTCAAGCGCGTCCACGCGCGCAACGCCCGCGCGCTCGCCGCCGTCACCTCCGACGAGATCGAGAACATCGCGATCGTCGTCGCGGCGCACGCCTGCCGCGAGGACCTGCGCACGCTGCTGCGCGCCGGGCGCGGCGAGATGATGAACGAGACGCGCTCGCTGCTGAAGCTCGGCGTCGTGCGCGACGTCTACCGCGTCGGCGGCACCCTGATCGCCGCGATGGCGCTCGGCTCGCCGGCCCGCGAGGCGTTCCTGCACGAGCGCCTCGTCTACCTGATCACGCCGGACGGATCGATCGAGCCGTTCGCCGGCGACGCGGCGCCGCAGCCGGCATGAGGACGATCGACGACGCCCAGCGCCGCGCGCGCCTCGCGCTGCGCCACCGCCTGGCCCCCGAGCACCGCGGCGAGGACGTCGCCGAGGTCGCGGGCGACGTCGCCGGCCTGCACGCGACCGATCCGGCGAGCGTCTTCCTCGCGGCTCGCGCGCGGCTGCGCGAGCCGTCGATCGCCGCGATCGAGCAGGCGCTCTACGACGAGCGCTCGCTCGTGCGGATCCTCGGGATGCGACGCACGATGTTCGTCGTGCCGGTCGACCTCGCGGCCGTCGTGCAGGCGTCGTCGACGCGCGCGCTCGTCCCGGTGCAGCGCCGCCTGCTGATCCGCCACCTGCGCGAGGGCGGGGTCACCGACGACGGCGAGCGCTGGCTGCGCGCCGGGCAGGACGACACGCTCGCGGCCTTGCGGGCGCGCGGCGAGGCGAAGGCGACCGAGCTCTCGCAGGACGTGCCGGCGCTGCGCGAGAAGATGGCGATGGCCGCGGGCACGTCCTACGCGGCCAGCGCCGGGGTCGGGCCGCGCGTCCTGTTCCTGCTCGCGGCCGAGGGGCAGATCGTGCGCGGGCGCCCGCTGGGGTCGTGGACGAGCACGCTCTATCGCTGGGCGCCGATGGAGGACTGGGTGCCCGGCGGCCTGGACCAGCTCGACACCGACGACGCGGCCGCCGAGCTCGTGCGGCGCTGGCTGCGGGCGTTCGGACCCGGGACCTACGCCGACCTGAAGTGGTGGACCGGCTGGACGGCCGCGCTGCTCAAGCGGGCGCTCGCGCGGATCGAGCCGGTCGAGGTGGCGCTGCAGGGCGCCGCCGCGCCGGGCCTCGTGCTGCCCGGCGACGACGACCCGGTCGCGCCGCCCGCCGCGCCGTTCGCGGCCCTCCTGCCCGCGCTCGATCCCGCGCCGATGGGCTGGCAGGCGCGCGACTGGTACCTCGGCGCGCATCGCGAGCGGCTGTTCGATCGCAGCGGCAACATCGGCCCGACGATCTGGTGGGAGGGGCGCATCGTCGGCGGCTGGGCGCAGCGCCCCGACGGCGAGATCGCGACCGCGCTGCTCGAGGACGCCGGCGCCGACGCGGCGGCCGCCGTTGCCGCGGAGGCCGAGCGGGTGCGGGCGTGGATCGGCGGCGTGCGCTTCAAGGCGCGCTTTCGCACGCCGCTCGAGCGCGAGCTCGCGGACGGGATGGGGTAGCGGCCGAGGCGGATCGGCCGCGTCGTCGGTCGCGACGAACGTACGGGCTGCGTCCGGCGCCGGAACCGGCTCAGCCAGCGATCGAGCGAGGGCCGCCCACGCTCGAACGCGTCACACCGATCTCGAGATCGCCTGACGACCGCTCGCGCGATGTTCGTATGCAGCGGCTATACAACGGCATCGAGGCGAGTTTCTCGACCGCGGCACGGCCTCGGACTAGCCGGTGCAACATTCGGCGCCGCCGATCGCCTCTACAGGGTGTGCAGGTGCTCTCGATCTCGCCCAGCGACGACCTTCCCAGCGACGGCGAGGCGCGGGTCGACGGCGAGCCGCCGGCGGACGTGCGCGCGCGGAGCGGACCCGACCAGGCGTGGGTCGCGCGCCGCGCGCTGACGGTCGCGCTGCGCACCGCGGTCGGCGTGCTCGGCGATCGTCAGGCGGCCGAGGACGTCGCGCAGGAGGTCGCGATCATCGCGCTGCGCTCGGCATCGCAGCTGCGCGATCCCGACAAGCTCGACGCGTGGCTGCACCGCGTGGCGGTGCGCGCCGCCCTCAAGGAGGCACGCCGCGGCGCCGCGCGCCGGCACGCCGAGCTGACGCACGGCGACGACGCGGCCGCCGCCGCGGGCGTCAGCGCCGCCGAGGCGGATCTCGGGCGGGCCGCGGCGCTGCTCGCCGGGCTGCCCGCACGCCAGCGCGCGGCCGTCGCGCTGCGCTACGTCCACGACCTCACCGACGACGAGATCGCGAGCGCGCTCGGCTGCCGCGTAGGCACGGTGCGATCGCTGCTGTCGCGCGGGCGCGCCGCGCTGCGCGTCGCCCTCGACGCCGAGCCCGGACCGCGACCGCGATCGCGATCGCGATCGCGATCGCAGCCGCCGCAGCAGCAGCAGCAGCCGCCGCGATCGCACGACGAGGAGGAGCGATGACCCCCGACGCCGACCGCGAGCTGCGCGACGCGCTGCGGCCGCTGCGCGACGTCGCACCCTCCGACGCCGCCGTCGAGCGCGCGCTGGACGGCGCCACGACCCGGCCGGGCGCGCCGCGCCGGCGGACCGCCCCGCGACGCTCCGCGCTGCTCGACGCCGCGCCGCCGCGCCGGCGACGCGCGCTCGGCTCGCCTGCCCACCGCCGGCGCCCGACGGGTCGCGGCCTGGCGATCGCCCTGGTGGCGCTCGTCGCCGGGGGCGGGGTCGCGGCGGCCGCGGTCCAGCTCACCGCGGCGTCGCCGCGGTCCTTCGCCGTCGCGGGCTACCTCGGCCACGGCGACGCCTACGACTGCGGCGACCTCTCCAGCCAGGCGCTCGCGCAGGCGGTGCTGCGGGCCGATCCGCGCGATCCCAACCGGCTCGACGAGCAGCCCGACGGCATCACCGCCGATCGCGACGGCATCGCCTGTCCTGAGCTGCCCGCGCCGACGGACCACAAGCCCGTCAAGGCGATCGTGCAGAGGTTCCGCTGCCGCCCGGACGACTCGCGCACGGCGCGCTGCCCGCAGCCGTCGCGGCCGTTCGACCCGCGCGCGTTCCTCGGCGCGAGCGCGTTCGACCTCTACGACTGCGACGACTTCGCGTCGCAGGCCGACGCGCAGGCCGTCCTGCGCTTCCAGCCCGAGGACCCCGAGCACCTCGACGGCGATCGCGACGGCATCGCGTGCCCCGGCCGCCCCGGGCCGCGCGACGCGAACCGCGTGCCGAGGCCGGCGCCATGACGTCCGCGCGCCGGCGGCCCCGGCTCGCGGTCTGGGTGCTCGCGTGCCTCGTGCTCGCCGCGGCCGCGATCGCCGTCGCGGCGGCGCTCACGAGCGGCGGCGGCGATGCGAGCGCGTCCGCGAACCCCGCCTGCGCGGGGAGGTCGCAGCGCAGCGTCGAGTGCCCGCACAACGCGACGTTCACCCCGAGCCAGTACCTCGACCACGGCGACGCCTTCGGCTGCATCAACTTCGCCAGCCAAGCCGACGCGCAGGCGGTGCTGCGGGCGGACCCGAGCGATCCGAACCGGCTCGACGTCGAGCCCGGCGGGGTCAGCGCGCAGCGCGACGGGATCGCCTGCCGGACCCTGCCCGGGCCGACCGATCTGACCCCGGTGAAGGCCGTCGTCGACCGCCTGCGCTGCCACAAGGGCGACACGCGCAGCGCGCGCTGCCCGCAGCCGGCGCGCCGCTTCGAACCGCGCGACTACCTCATGCACCGCATCGACGAGTACGACTGCTCGGCGTTCGCCAGCCAGGCCGACGCGCAGGCCGTGCTGCGCGTCGAGCCCGACGATCCGAACCGCCTCGACGGCGACCGCAACGGGATCGCGTGCCCGGACCTGCCCGCGCCGAAGGACCTGAAGCCCGTCCCGACCGGGCCGTCCTCATGACCTCGCCTCGCAACGGGCCGCGATCTCGCCGCGAGCCCGTGCCGGCGCGGCCGCCCTCATGACCGCCCCCGTCCACGACGGCGTCGCCGCGCGGACGCCCAGCGCAGCACCAAGCCATCCAAGGAGACCGACGACATCATGCCCCTGCACCCCCGGACGAGGCTACGGCGCGCCAGCGACGGCGGCTTCACGCTCATCGAGCTGCTCGTCGTCATCACGATCCTCGGCATCCTCGCGGGCATCGTCGTCTTCGCCGTGCAGGGGATCGGCGACAAGGGCAAGGCCAACGCGGCCGCCGAGGACGCGAGCATCCTGCGCACGGCCGAGGAGGCCAACTGCGCGCAGCACAGCCAGTACGCGACGATCGACGAGCTCGTCGCGAACAAGCTCATCGCGAGCGCCAAGACCATCAACACCGTCAGCCTTGGCGACGACCTCGTCTGCGGCACGACGCCAGGCCGCTCCTCATTCAGCATCTTCGACCCGACCGCGGCATCGGCGTTCGCGACGAACGCGCTCGCCGTCGGCTCGAGCCCGACCGACGTCGCCGTCGACGCGAAGACGAACAAGATCTACGTCGCCAACAGCGGCGACAACACCGTCTCGGTCATCAACGGCGCCAAGGACACGATCGAGGGATCCCCGATCGCCGTCGGCGACACCCCGACGTACATCGCCGTGAACCCCGCCAACGACAAGGTCTACGTCTCCAACAGGGGGGACGACACGGGGGAGTACACCGTCTCGGTCATCGACGGCGCCCACGGGACCGTCCTCGACACGGTCCCGTTCGACATCGACGGAGTGCCGCCCGGCGCCATCACCGTCAATCCCGCCAACGACGAGGTCTACGTGGCCCCGAACAGTCAGGCCTCAGGGGTCATGGTCATCGACGGCGGGGCATCGAACACCGGGACCGACGTGACGCTTCCGGGAGGAGGCATCTTCGCGACCGACGCGGGCGTGGTGGTCAACGCGATGACGAACACGGCCTACCTGCTTGGCGGTGACGACGCCTCGTCGTTGGTCAGCATCGACGGGACGACGCACGACGTGGCGAGCCATCCGCTGCCGTTCCCGCTCGACAGCTTCTCGTTTCTCGCGGTGGACGCGACGACGAACAGGATCTTCGTGACCAGCAACTTCATCACCGATCCGGCCCACCCGACGACAGAGCGCCGTGGCGCGACTGCCACGGTCGACGGCAGCGATTACTCGGTGCGGACCGTCCAGGAGGCCACCAACCCCCCGATCGAGACCCTGATCACGGTCAACCCGAATACCCACCAGCTGTACAGCCTTGGCCAGGGAGGATCCGGCAACGTGATCATGCACTTCGACCCCGTGGCGCAGAAGTACCTCGAGCAATCGGGGGCGAACCTGGCTGCCCTCAGCACGGTCGTTCCAGCCCAGACGCACCAGCTCGTCGTCAACCCGAA
>DATAZX010000017.1:0-33010 GCA_036271815.1 Solirubrobacteraceae bacterium | reverse complement strand
GCGACCTCGATCTGCGCGGCGCGCTGTGGGCGTTCACGACGCTCGGCCGGCGCCTCGACGCGGGCGTTCGCGGCGGGCGGGCGCGGGCCGCGCGGCGCTACGAGGAGCTGTGGGCCGGCGGCGCGCCACGCGCGCCGGTCGCGGTCTTCTGCCCCGCCGCCGCGTGCGTGATGGCGGCGCGCGCGGACCTCCTCCCGGCGCCCTTCGACGAGCGCTTCCCGCTGTTCTTCAACGACGGCGACCTCTGCGCGCGGCTGCTGCGCGCCGGCGGCCGGCGGGCCGAGGTCGTGCCGGCGGCGCGCGCGGCGCACGGCTACGGGACGAGCGTGGGGCGCGCGCAGCGGTCGGACCCGGCGCGGATGCGCGCCGAGTGGGTCGCCTCGCTGCGGCGCTACGCGGCGCGCTGGTGGGGGCGCCCGGCGCGCGCCGCGCTGCCGCTCCTCCTGCTCGCGGACGCGGCGGTCGCCGCCGCGCTGTGCGTCGTACACCGCGAGGACCCGCGCGAGGTCCGCGGCACGCTCGGCGGGCTCGGGCTGCCCGGTGGCCCGCCGCCGCTGCTGACGCCGGTCCGGCGCTGGGGGAGGAGGGCCGGATGAGCGAGGCCGATCCGCGCGATCCGTCTCGCGAGCCGGACCCGACGCCGCCGACCGACGCGGCCGCGGGGGAAGCGCCCGCAGACGCGGGGCAGCCGGCGATCACCGCCCGCCCGACCGCCGGCTCGGGCCTGCGCATCAAGGCCGCCCGCGGCACGATCGTCAACGCGATCTTCCTGACGAGCGTCAACACGCTCGCGCTCGTGCGCGGGTTCCTCGTCGCGGCGTTCCTCACGACCGCCGAGTACGGCGTCTGGGGAACGGTGCTCGTGATCCTCGCGACCCTGCAGTTCCTGCGCCAGATCGGGATCGGCGACAAGTACATCCAGCAGGACGAGGCCGACCAGGCGCTGGCGTTTCGCAAGGCGATGACGTTCGAGCTCGGGCTCGCCGGCATCGGGCTCGTCGCGGGCCTCGCGCTCGTCCCGGCGCTGGCGGCGATCTTCGGGACGCCGAAGATCATCCTGCCGGCGCTCGCGTCGCTGCTCGTGATCCCCGCGTACGCGCTGCAGGCGCCGCTGTGGATCTTCTACCGCGAGATGGACTTCGTCCGCCAGCGCAGGCTGCAGGCCGTCGACCCGGTGCTCGGCTTCGTCATCGCGGTCGCGCTGCTGATCGCCGGCGGCGGCTACTGGGCGCTGATCGTCGGGATCGTGATCGGCGCGTGGGCGGGGGCGTGGGTGTCGCTGCGCGCGTGCCCGTACGAGCTCGGCCTCGCGTTCGACCGCGAGACGCTGCGCACGTACGCGTCGTTCAGCTGGCCGCTCGTGCTGGCCGGCGGCGCGGCGGTCGTCGTCGGGCAGGGCCTGCTCGTCGTCGGGCAGGCGAAGCTCGGGCTCGCCGGCGTCGGGATCATCGCCCTCGCGTCGGTGATCTCGCAGTACTCCGATCGCGCCGACCAGGCGATCACGCAGACGATCTACCCGACGATCTGCGCCGTCAAGGACCGCGCCGACCTGCTGTTCGAGGCGTTCGTCAAGTCCAACCGGCTCGCGCTGATGTGGGGCGCGCCGTTCGGCTTCGGCCTCGCGCTGTTCGCGCAGGACCTCGTGCAGTTCGCGATCGGCGAGCGCTGGCGGCCGGGCGTCGGGCTCATGCAGGCGATCGGCGTCGCGGTCGCGATCCACCAGGTCGGCTTCAACTGGGACGCGTTCTACCGGGCGCTGGGCCGCACGAAGCCGGTCGGCGTGGCGGCGGCGATCGCGATCGTGGCCTTCCTCGCGATCGGGCTTCCGCTGCTGGCGACCGACGGCCTGCACGGCCTCGCGCTCGCGACGCTGCTCGTCGAGGCCGTCAACTTCGCCGTCCGGATGGCGTACCTGCGCCGGCTGTTCCCCGACTTCCGGTTGATCTGGCACACCGCCCGCGCGCTGCTGCCGAGCGTGCCGGCGGCGGCCGTCGTGATCGGCATTCGGCTGACGCTCGGCGCCGAGTCCTCGCTGCTCGCGGCGCTGGCGATGGTCGCGCTGTACGTGCTCGTCACGATGGCCGCGACGGCGCTGCTGGAGCGCAAGCTGCTCGGGGAGATCGTCGCGTACCTCAAGCGCCGGCCCGGGGTCGGCGCCGCGGTGGGCTGAGGTGGCGCGGGCGCGAGTCGACGGCCGTGAGCTCGCGGCGATCTTCGCCGGTGGCTTCGTCGGAGCGATCGCCCGTCTCGCGCTCGCGGACGCGTGGCCGCCGCGCGCCGCGCACTGGCCGTGGGCGACGTTCGTCGTGAACATCGCGGGAGGGCTCGCGCTCGGCTGCTTCGCCGCCGCGCTGCACGACCGCACGCCGGTCCCGTCCTACCGGCTGCGCTTCCTCGGGACGGGGTTCTGCGGCGCGCTGACGACGTTCTCGACGATGCAGCTCGAGCTGCTGCGGATGCTCGACGCGGGCGACGGCGCGCTGGCCGCGGGCTACGCGCTCGTCAGCATCGCGGGCGGCATCGCGGCGGTGGCGATCGGCACGGCCGCGGTGCGCCGCGTCCGCGCGCGGACGGCGACGGCGTGAGCGCGCTCGTCGTCGTCGGTGTCGGGGCGCTCGGCGGGCTCGGCGCGATCGCCCGCTTCCTGCTCGACGAGGCGATCGGCCGACGGGCGGGCCGCGCGTTCCCCTACGGCATCCTGGCGGTCAACCTCAGCGGCGCGCTCGCGCTCGGCTTCGTCGCCGGCGTCGCGCTGCATGGGGACGCCTACCGGCTCGTCGCCGGCGGGCTGCTCGGCGCCTACACGACGTTCAGCACGTGGGTCTTCGACAGCCACCGCCTCGGCGAGGAGGGCAGGCCATGGCTGGGGGCGCTCAACGTCGTCGCCAGCCTGCTGCTCGGGCTGGCGGCGGTGTGGCTCGGCCGGCATGCCGGTGCGGCGCTCTGACGCGCCAAGCACGACGGCCGGGCACTCCGACTTGCCAAACTGATCGGCGTTGCGAGACGACGGGTCTCAGTTCGACGAAGGACAGCGCACGGGCGTCGAGCGCCTGATCACGCGCGATCTCGACGAAGACTCGGGCAAGGGCCGCCCGCTGTCCGAGCGCGCCCGCCAGTCGGTGCGCTCGGTCGAGGCGTACCTCAAGGGCGGCGTGCGCCCGCGCTGGATGGAGCGCGTCGGCGACATCGACGGCGGCCTCGCGCACGAGCGGCGCCTGCTCGCCGACGCCCGCGCCCGGCTGCTGGAGACCTGCGCGCGCGACGGCGGCTCGTTCGCCGAGCGCTGGCGCACGCTCGCGAGCGACTGGCCGTTTCCGACCGAGCTGATCGAGCTCATCGACCAGCACAACGAGTGGTATCCGATCGAGCGCGACCTGCCGTTCAACCCGCGCACGGGCGACTACGTGCGCGTCAACGGGCGCTCCTACCGCCGGCCGCAGCTCGGCCCGGAGTGGATCCTCGAGCAGTTCCCGGCGCAGCCGCCGCCCCGCTGACTCGCGGGCTTCAGTCCCGTCCGGAGAGTGCCGCCGGCGGGCGCAGGAGCACGCCGAGCTCGTCGAGCCCCGGCACGCGGGCGTCCTGGATCTCGCGCCGCTCGCGCAGCGCGCGCGGCAGGCCGGCCAGCGCGGCGGCGCGCCCGGCCAGCTCGACCGCGATCAGACGGCGCGGGCGGTTCGTGCGCAGCTCCGACAGCCAGCGCCGGGCGAGCCGCCACACGCTCGCCTGCGGCAGGCAGCGCACGGCGCACCAGACGCTGTTGCGGGCGACGTAGAAGCGCGCGCGGGCGAGCGACTTCGTCGTCGCACCGAGCCGGTGCACGACCCGCGCCTGCGGCACGAGCAGCGCGTGGTAGCCGGCGAGCACGGCGCGAAAGGCGAGGTCGACGTCCTCGTAGTACAGGAAGAAGCGCTCCTCGTAGCCGCCGAGTCGCTCGAAGACGTCGCGGCGGAACACCGGCGCCGCGCCGGGCGCGGCGAAGACGGGGTAGGGCTCGGCCGGCAGCGCGGACAGCGGCCGGTCGCGCAGCAGCTTGTACGCGAAGCCGCGCGTGTCGTACTGGTCGCCGGCGCTCTCGATCAGGCCCGTCCGCGCGCTGACCAGCGCGCTCCCCAGCGCCCAGGTGCGGCGCGCGTCGCGCGGCGCCGCGGCGAGGCGCTCGAGCCAGTCCGGCATGGGTGTGGCGTCGGAGTTCAGGACGCAGACCCAGGGCGCGCGCGTGGCCGCGACGCCGCGGTTGGCCCCCCCGGCGAAGCCGAAGTTGTGGCCGAGCTCGAGCACGCCGACGCCCGGGTGATGCGCGCGCAGCAGCGCGAGCGAGCCGTCGCGCGAGCCGTTGTCCGCGACGAGCACCTCGGCCGGCGCGAGGGTCTGCGCGCGCAGCGCGGCGAGGCACTCGGGCAGCAGCCGCTCGCCGTTGAAGTTGACGATCACGACGGCGACGTCGCTGACGGCGGATGCTCCCCGCTGCACCGGGCTAATCCGACCCGCTCCCCGGTGCGGGGTCATAGCGCGCGACGAACGCGTCGAGATCAGGCTGCGACAGCTCGCCGACGCGCTGCTCGATCGTCTCCAGGGGCCAGTCCCACCACGCGATCCGCAGCAGCGCCGCGACGTGCTCCGGGCCGAAGCGCGTGCCGGTCTCCTTCGCCGGCACCCCGCCGACGATCGCGTACGGCGCCACGTCGCGCGTCACGACGGCGCGGGTCAGGACGACCGCCCCCGCGCCGATCGTCACGCCCGACATGACGACCGCACCCTGCGCGATCGACACGTCCGGCCCGACGTGGATGTCGCCGTTGCCGTACGGGAAGCCGTCCTCGTAGGCGCCCGGCAGGTCGAGCATCGCGCGCAGCCCGTACTGCGAGACCCACTCGGTGCGATGCAGCCCGCCCGAGTAGAACTCGACGCCGCGCGCGATCGAGACGAAGTCGCCGATCACGATGCGCCCCGTGTCGCCCTTGAACTTGCGCACGATCGGCGCGTGCGCGCTGCCGCGGCCCATGACGAGCGTGCCGTCGGCGAGGTAGCCGCGGGTCTCCTGCACGGCTGCCGGGCTGCTGCCGTCCTCCGGCAGCTCGAGCGAGCGCCGGGCATGCTCGATCGCGTCGGCGCGCGCCAGCAGCCGCCGCGTCTGGAGCGCGGAGCGGCGCAGCAGTCCGATCGCGCGGCGGGCCGGGCTCGACGGCATCGCGGCCAGTCTAGGCGCCGGTACGCTGGCGAGCATGCCTGCCGATCGCGCGCTCGCGGAGCTCTACGAGGCCCGCGCCGAGACCTACGCGTCGTTCGGCAACGGCGCGATCGCCGAGCGCGCGCAGCGCCTGCTGCCGGCGGGCGGCAGCGTGCTCGACCTCGGCTGCGCCTCCGGCGGGCTGCTCGCGCTGCTGCGCCCGCGCGCCGGTCTGACCGCCGGGCTCGAGCTCTCCGAGACGGCCGCCGCCGCCGCCGCGAAGGTCGCCGACCTCGTCGTCCAGGGCGCGCTCGAGGACCCCGAGCTGCCGTTCGAAGCCGACGCGTTCGACCTCGTCGTGCTCGCCGACGTGCTCGAGCACCTCGCCGATCCGGCGGCGGCGCTGCGCCGCGCCCGCGGCTGGTGCCGGCCGGGCGGCGCGATCCTGCTGAGCGTGCCGAACGTCGCGCACTGGCGCGCGCGGCTGACGCTCGCCCGCGGTCGCTGGCCGGCCGAGGAGAGCGGCACGTTCGACGCCAGCCACCTGCGCTGGTTCACGCGCGGCTCCGTCGCGACGCTGCTCGCCGGCGCCGACCTGCGCGACGTCGAGCTCGGCGCGATCGTGCCCGCGCTGCGCAATCACGTCACGAGGCTGCCGGGCCGCGTCGAGCGCCGCGTCGAGCCCGTCTGGCAGGCGCTGGGGCGGCGTGTTCCCGGCCTGCTCGGCTATCAGGTCGTCGGCAGCGGTCGCCGGCCTCGCCGGGCGCCGCGCGAATAAGCTGCCCGCCATGGGTCTGCGCACCGTCCGCTACGACATGAACCACGGCGCCGCGCGGCGCATCCTGCAGCCGCAGCTCGAGGCGTGGGCCGGATCGCACCCGCCGCAGGCCGAGGTGCTCGAGGTCGGCGCGGGCCACTACGACCACCGTCCTCTGTTCGGGTGCAAGCTGACGAAGTTCGACGCCGACACGCGGCAGAAGCCCGACATCGTCGGCGACGCGCTCGCGATGCAGATGGCCGACGACACGTACGACGGCGCGCTCGCGATCTCGGTGCTCGAGCACGTCGACGACCCCTACCAGGTCGTGCGCGAGATGTTCCGCGTGCTGAAGCCGGGCGCGGAGGCATTTGCCTGGATCCCGTTCACGTTCGGCGTCCACGGCTTCCCCGAGGACGTCAGCCGCTTCACGACGTTCGGCATGCGCCAGCTGTTCGAGCGCGCGGGCTTCGAGATCGTCCGCATCGACGAGAAGCCGTACGCCGGCGCGTTCCTGCAGATGACGAACCTCGTGCACTTCGTCCTGCCGCGCACCGACCACCGCCGCTGGGTGCGCCCGCTGAACAAGCTCCTCTTCCTGGTCTTCCGGATGGGCTATCCGCTCGACGAGCGCTTCTCCAAGCTGAAGCTGAAGAACCTCTACACGGGCGCGGAGATCGTCGCCCGCAAGCCCGCCGCGTAGGGACTGCGCAGCGGCGAGGCCGAGGCGAGCACGGCCGGTCGCCCGCCGGCTCGCGACCGCCGCGCTACTGCATGGCCTCGAAGCGCACGACCCCGTCCTCGCGCCGCTCGACGACGCGCCCGTCGGCGACGAGCAGGTCGGCATGCCCGAGCACCTCCGACAGCGTCAGGTACGCCTGCGTCACCGCGACGTTGCCCCACAGCGACTGCGCGATCTCGTACGCCGTGCTCGGCCGCCTGGCGATCAGCCGGTGGATCTTCTCCGTGCGCCGCTCGTGCATCCGGAAGCGCTCGTCGATCAGCGTGACGTGGTCGGTCACGGGCTCGCCGTGGCCGGTGAGGATCACGTCGACGTCGTCCATCGCACGGGTCGCGCGCAGCGAGGCGAGGTAGCTGACGAGCGCGTGCGGGCGCGCGGGCGGCGGGTCGTCGGACAGCGGCGCGTCGAGCGGTCGCGAGATCACCGGGTTCGAGGAGATGTGCTTGATGAGGTGGTCCGCGCCGATCACGATCCGGCGCTGCACGTCGTGGAAGATCGTGTCCGACGGCGAGTGGCCGGGGCGGTGCAGGACCCGCAGCGTGCGGTCGCGCAGCCGCAGCTGCGAGTCCGGCTCGAGCGGTCGGGTGACCTGCACCGACGCCCCCCAGTGGCGGTAGCTCTGCGACACCGCGACCAGCGCGAGCCGGACGTCGACCGGGATCCCGTGCTCGGTCATGACCCGGTCGGCGAACGCGTCGTCGGCCTCCATCCCGTCGTCGTACTGCGCGGCCCACGGCGCGAGCAGGTCCAGCGCGGCGACCTCGGCACCCGAGCGCCGCGCGAGGATCGAGACGAGGCCGAGGTGGTCCATGTGCTGGTGGGAGACCACGATCAGCTCGAGGTCCTCGACGCGATGCCCGCGCCCGGCCAGCGCGACCTCGAGCGCGTCCAGCGCCGTGCCCGAGTTCGGCCCGCTGTCGACGAGCGTCAGCGGGTCGTCCTCGATCAGGTACGTGTTGACGGTCCCGACCGCGAACGGCGTCGGGATCGCCAGGCAGTGGATGCCCGCCTCGGCGGCCCGCGCGAGCGCGTCGGGCGCGTCGCTCACGAGCGGATGATCCCCAGGATCTCGTCGCGCCGGCGCTCCATGTCCTCCTGCGACACGAGCGACTCCAGGCACAGCCGCAGCAGCGGCTCGGTGTTCGACGAGCGTACGTTGAAGTGCCAGTCGTCGTAGTCGATCGACACGCCGTCGAGGTGCCCGATCCGCGCATCGGCGAACCGCGCCTCGATCTCCGCGATCTTCGCGGGCGCGTCGCGCACCGTCGAGTTGACCTCGCCCGAGATGAAGTACGTCGAGCGAAACTCGGCCAGCAGCTCCGACAGCCTGCGCCCGTCGGTGCTGAGCAGCTCGAGGATCAAGAGCGCCGGGATCGTGCCGCTGTCGGCGCAGTAGAAGTCGCGGAAGTAGTAGTGGCCGGAGACCTCGCCGCCGAACATCGACCCCTCGTCGCGCATGCGCGTCTTGAAGAACGCATGCCCGACGCGGTTGGGGTGCGGTACGCCGCCCGCGCGCGTGACGACGTCCGCGACGCAGCGGCTCGCGCGGACGTCGTAGAGGATCGCCTCGCCGGGCGAGCGGCGCAGCAGCGACTCGGCCAGCAGCGCGGTCAGGAAGTCGCCGTCGACGAACGCGCCCTCGTCGTCGATGAAGAAGCAGCGGTCGGCGTCGCCGTCCCAGGCGATGCCGAGATCCGCGCCCTCCTCGACGACCTTCCGCATGATGAACTCGCGGTTCTCGGGCAGCAGCGGGTTGGGCTCGTGGTCGGGGAACTCCCCGTCCGGGACCCAGTAGTGGGTGACGAGGTCGAGGCGCAGGCGCTCGAGCAGCGGGCCGACCATCGGCCCCGCCATGCCGTTGCCGCCATCGACGACGACCCGCAGCGGCCGCACCTGCGCGGGATCGACGAACTTCAGTGCCGCAGCCTGGAACTCCGCATAGATCTCGACCTCCTCGAGCTCGCCGCGGACCGCCGGATCCGCCGCGCCGAGGCCGGCCTCGATGCGGCGGCGCACGTCCTGGATGCCGGCGTCGCCGGACAGCGCGATCGCGCCGCGCTTGACGAGCTTCGCGCCCGTGTACGCCTTCGGGTTGTGCGAGGCGGTGCACATGAGCCCGCCGTCGAGGTCGCGCGACCCGACGAGGTAGTAGAGCATCTCGCTGCCGACCTGGCCGGCGTCGACGACGGTCGCGCCCTCGGCGAGCATCCCCTCGCGATAGCGCGCGGCGAGCTCGGGGGCGGTCAGGCGCATGTCGCGGCCCAGGCCGATGCGCAGGTCGCCGACCGGCTTGCCGCCGAGCTCGGCGAGCACGTGCGCGAAGCCGCGCCCGATCGCCTCCGCGACATCGCCGTCGATCTGGTCGCCGTACAGGCCGCGGATGTCGTAGGCCTTGAAGATCTCCGCAGGAGCAGTGGGTGCCATAGGGCGCGGATCGTAGGCGATGCACGGGCCGTCAGTCCGCGTCCGTCAGCACCTCCGCGACGTCGCCGAGCGCGATCGCGCCGGGCACCTCGACCTCGGCGTTGAGCGCGAGCTTGCCGTCGAAGCGGCCGCGGATGTCCCTGAGCACGTCGACGTCCTGCTCGAGCGTGTCGGGATGGAACGTGGTCATGATGCAGCGGTCGCGCAGCGAGACGAGGCGGATGACCGCGTCGCCGATCCGCAGCCGCGCGCCCTCCCAGCCGCGCTCGGCGAGGCCGTCGACGCCGCCGAGCACGATGTTCGGCCGCAGCCGCCGGCCGTCGCGACCGAACGCGCGGATCGCGCCGTCGGTGGCGACGAGCAGCGGCAGGATGTCGAAGCGCGCGGTGCCGTCGAGGGTCGCGAGCTGCGCGCGCGGACCCGCCGCGCCCTGCACGAGCGCGCCGACCTGCGCCGACGACACCGCCAACCGCTCGACGAGCGGCTCGCCGTCGCCGCCGATCGTGGCGTGCAGGGCGAGCAGCCGGGGCTTCGTACGCGACGTCAGCAGCCCGTGCGGGCCGCAGACGACGACGCGGCGGTCGCCCGCGATGCCGTCCTCGAGGATCTCGGCGCGCTCGAGCGCCTCGCCGGCCATCGACTTCACGGGGTAGCGCCAGAGCTGCTGCACGTAGAAGGACATGACGTCGATTGTACCTAATGGGTGGTAGGCAAGGCAGCCGTTAGGACCGCGCATCGTCCGCGGATCGACGCGACACCGCCTCTAGAATCGCCGGCAATGTCAGGACATTCGAAGTGGGCGTCGATCAAGCACAAGAAGGCGATCGTCGATTCGCGGCGCGGCAAGCTGTTCACGAAGCTCGCGCGCGCGATCACGACCGCCGCGCGCGACGGCGGCGGAGAGCTCGAGGGCAACCCGTCCCTGCAACTCGCGGTGCAGAAGGCCAAGGACGCCTCGATGCCGAAGGACAACATCGAGCGGGCGATCGCGAAGGGCACCGGCGCCGGCGCCGACACGGCCGCGATCGAGGACGTCATGTACGAGGGCTACGGACCCGGCGGCGTGGCGCTGCTGATCGAGGCGATGACGGAGAACCGCAACCGCACCGGCGCCGACGTGCGCCACGTGCTCGGCAAGCACGGCGGCAGCCTCGGCGAGCCCGGCACCGTCGCCTACCTCTTCGACAAGCGCGGCCTGATCGTCGTCGACGCCGAGCGCTACGGCGAGGACGATCTTATGCCCGCGATCGAGGCCGGTGCCGAGGACATCGCCGACGAGGACGGGGTCTTCGAGATCCTGACCGAGCCGGCGCAGCTCACGTCCGTGCGCGCGGCGCTCGTCGAGGCCGGCGTCGAGATCGAGTCCGCGGAGCTCGCCTGGCTGCCGAAGGTCCGCGTGCCGGTGCAGGAGGAGGCGGCGACGAAGCTCATGCGCCTGATCGACGCGCTCGAGGACAACGACGACGTCGACGCCGTCCACGCGAACTTCGACATCGACGCCGACGTCCTCGAGCGGGCGGCGGCGGGGATCTGACCAGCAGCCCCCGCCGGGTCCATGCCGGCCGGCCCGACGTCAGGCGACGGCGGGCGTGTCGCGCCGCGCGACCCAGCGGTCGACGACGAAGCCGCCGAACGGCAGCACGGCGCCGAGCAGCACGAGGCCCGTCTCGCGCCCGGTCCAGCCGGCGGGCTCGCGGACGCTGAACGCGAGCACCACGTAGGCGAGGAACAGCACGCCGTGGATCGGGCCCATCACCTGCACGCCGCCGGGCGAGTCCTGGGTGATCTTGATGACGGTGAAGACGAGCAGCACGAGGAAGCTCGTGGCCTCGGCGAGGGCGACATAGCGAAACGTACGGATCGAGCTCAAGCGGGTGCTCCTTCTCGGGGCTGGCGCGGCCGCGGACTCCGGCGGCAGGGCGCGGTGGGCGGGCCATCGTAGTCGCCGGTCGTCCGAGCGGAGCCGGCGGCGAGGGGTCCTGTCATGGCGCGGACCCCCATCCCGCCTCGTCGCGGCGCCCGCGACGGGCAGGACATCCGGCCCAGGGCGCAGAATCTCCCTCGATGATCGTCCTCGGCATCGACCCCGGCACCGCCAACACCGGCTTCGGCGTCGTCGAGCGTCGCGCCGGGCGCCTGTTCGCGCTCGACGGCGGCGTCATCACGACCCGTCCGGAAGCCCCGACGCAGATCCGCCTCGCCGCGATCCACCGTCGCGTCTGCGAGATCCTCGACGAGCATCTCATCACCGTGATCTCGATGGAGGACATCTTCTTCGGCAAGAACGCCGGCAGCGCCTTCGCCGTCGGCCAGGCGCGCGGCGTCGTGATGCTCGCGGCCGGCCAGCGCCGCCTCGACGTCGTCTCCTACACGCCGCAGCAGGTCAAGCACGCCGTCTGCGGCTCCGGCCGCGCGGAGAAGGACCAGGTCGCGCGGATGGTGCAGTCGATGCTGTCGCTCGAGCAGCCGCCGCACCCCGAGCACGCCGCGGACGCGCTCGCGATCGCGATCTGCCACATCAACGGCGCCCCGCACGCGGCCGCGGTCGCGGCCAGCCGCGTCGTGCCGGGGGCCGCGCGGCTGCACGAGGACGACGACGACGAGGTCGAGATCCACGACCGCCGGACGCGCGCGTGATCGCCCTCGTCCGCGGCGCGGTCGCGGTCCGGCGCGCCGACCACGTGGTCCTCGAGACCGCGGGCGTCGGCTACCGGCTCGCGGTCTCCGCGGAGACGCTGCGCCGCGTCCCGCCCGTCGGGCAGACGGTCACGCTGCACAGCCACCTGATCGTGCGCGACGACGCGATCATGCTCTACGGCTTCGCCACCGAGCAGGAGCGCGACCTCTTCCTCGCGCTGATCGGCGTGCAGTCCGTCGGCCCGAAGGTCGCGCTCGCGGTGCTGTCCGGGGGAACGCCGCGCGAGCTCGTCACGGCGCTCGCCTCCGGCGACGTCGCGCGGCTGCAGGCCGTGCCCGGGATCGGCAAGCGCACGGCCGAGCGGATCATCGTGGAGCTGCGCGAGAAGGTCGCCGGCGGCGTCGCGGCGGGCGACGACATCGTGATCACCCGCGCCGACGACCCGCGCCGGCTCGCACGCGACGGCCTCGTCGAGCTCGGGTACTCGCTGGCCGAGGCCGACGAGCTGCTGCGCGACGCGCCCGACGACACGCCCGAGGCGCTGATCTCCGGCGCGCTGCGCGCCGCCCGCAGATGAGCACGCCGCGCATCCAGACCCCGCAGCGCATCGAGGACGAGCTCGAGCTCGAGCTCGACCGCTCGCTGCGCCCGCGCTGCCTGGAGGACTTCGTCGGCCAGCCGTCGCTGAAGGAGCAGCTCGCGATCTCGATCGAGGCGGCGGTCGCGCGCGGCGAGGCGCTCGACCACGTCCTGCTCGCCGGGCCGCCCGGCCTCGGCAAGACCACGCTCGCGCAGATCATCGCGGCGGAGCTCGGCGCGCCGTTCGTCATGACCGCCGGCCCGGCGCTCGAGCGCAAGGCCGACGTCGCCGCCTTCCTGACGGCACTCGAGCCCGGCAGCGTGTTCTTCGTCGACGAGATCCACCGTCTGCAGCGCGCGCTCGAGGAGACGTTCTATCCCGCGATGGAGGACCGCCAGCTGCCGATCACGGTCGGGATGGGCGCCGGCGCGCGCGTCGTCACGCTCGAGCTGCCGCCGTTCACGCTGATCGGCGCGACGACCCGCACGGGCCTGCTGACCGCGCCGCTGCGCGACCGCTTCGGCCTCCAGCATCGCCTCGAGCACTACGACCTGACCGACCTCGCGACGATCGTGCGACGCTCGGCGCGGATCCTCGACGTCGCGCTGCAGGCGGGCGGCGCCGAGGCGATCGCCTCGCGCAGCCGCGGCACGCCGCGCGTCGCCAACCGCCTGCTCAAGCGGGTGCGCGACTACGCGCAGGTGCGCTTCGGCGGCGTCGTCACCGCCGACGCGGCCGATGCCGCGCTCGCGATGCTCGAGATCGACGACCTCGGCCTCGATCGCCTCGACCGCGAGCTGCTGCGCGCCGTCTGCGAGAAGTTCGAGGGCGGGCCCGTCGGCCTGTCGACGCTCGCCGCGACGGTCGGCGAGGAGCAGGACACGATCGAGGACGTCTACGAGCCCTACCTGCTGCAGTGCGGCCTGCTCAAGCGCACGCCGCGCGGGCGCGCCGCGACGCGCCGCGCCTTCGAGCACCTCGGCCTGGCGGTCCCGATCGTCTCGGCCGCGAGCCTGTTCTGACATGGCCCGTCCGGCTCTTACGCGCCACCTACGAACGCTTCTCTACGCTTAGGACGCGCCCATGGCACACCACTTCATCTGCCCCAGCTGCGGGGATCGCAGCGCAGCGACCGACCGCACCGCCGGATTCACCCGTCACGCCAAGGGCTGCGCGAAGTGCGGCTTCGGGTTTCTCTTCGAGCTGCTCGACGACTACTACCCGGCCCCGAACGCCGCGTTCTTCGTCTGCGACCAGAAGGGCCGCGTGCTCGGCTGCGGCCGCGGCTCGTTCGAGCTCACGGGCCTGGACGACGAGCACGTCATCGGCCGCGACGTCAACGAGGTGCTCGGCCTGAAGTTCGAGGGCGGCGACGACCACGTCAGCACCGTGCTGGAGTGGGGCGTCCGCGCGCTCGGCAAGCCGGTGCAGGTCAACGCCGAGGGCGACCTGCCCGCCTCCGCCGTGGCGGATCTCTTTCCTGCGTACGACGACGACGGTGGCTTGCTGCTCGTGTTGACCCCGACGAAGTAGGCTGGAAGCAGCTTCCGTGACCGACCGCCGCCGCAATCTCTTCGTCCTGCTGCTCGTCCTCGGTCTGCTGATCGCGTCGGCGGGCGTCATCGCGACCAAGCCGACGAAGCAGGGACTCGACCTGCAGGGCGGCGTCGAGCTCAACTACCAGGCGCAGGGCACGAAGACGTCGCCGCTGAACGCCGACTCGCTGTCGCGCTCGATCGACGTCATGCGCAAGCGCATCGACCAGCTCGGCGTCGCCGAGCCGGAGATCCAGCGCAACGGCAACAACCAGATCACGGTCGCGCTGCCGAACGTCTCCAATCTCCAAGAGGCGATCCAGCAGGTCGGCACCGTCGCCCAGCTCGAGTTCTACGACTGGGAGCCGAACGTCATCGGCCCGGACGGCAAGACCGATCCCGAGAACCCGAACGTCACGGGCCAGCACGACGCGAACGCGACCGGCAACGTCATGACGCTGTACAACGCGGTCGTCCTCGCGTCCAAGCAGCCGGAGCGGCTCAAGCCCGACGACTCGCGCGAGGACAGCCTGTTCTACGCCGTCGACCCGGCGAAGAAGCACGTCTTCGGCAGCGGCACGGGCGGCTCGGTGCGCTACGGCGCGGAGACCAAGGCGCAGGCGCTGCTGAACGTGCCCAAGGCGATCCGCGCGAAGGCGAAGGTCTACGAGGTCAAGCCCGGCACGGTCATCCTGCGCACCGAGCAGGCCGCGGGCGTCAAGACGAAGACCGACACGTGGTACGTGCTGCAGGACAACGTCGCGCTGCGCGGCCAGGACATCAAGGATCCCGAGCAGCAGTTCGACAGCGGAACCGGCGGCGACGGAGCGCCGAACGTCACGTTCCAGTTCACGTCCAAGGGCCAGAAGATCTGGCAGAAGGTCACGCGCGAGATCGCCGATCGCGGCAGCCGCGCCCTCGGCATCGGCAGCTCGGACCCCGCCGACTCCAACCAGCACTTCGCGATCGCGCTCGACGACGAGCTCGTCTCGATCCCCTACATCGACTGGCGCAAGAACAGCGACGGCATCGACGGCAGCAACGGCTCGGAGATCTCCGGCGGCTTCACGATCAAGTCCGCGCAGGCGCTCGCCAACGTCCTGAAGACCGGCGCGCTGCCGCTGAAGCTCAACCTCATCGCCAGCTCGCAGGTGTCGGCGACGCTCGGCCGCGAGGCGCTGCACCAGGGCCTGATCGCGGGCATCGTCGGCTTCATCGTCGTCGCGCTGTTCCTGCTGGCGTTCTACCGCCTGCTCGGCGTGATCGCCGTGGTCGCGATGGCGGTCTACGCGCTGTACTTCTACGCGCTCATCAAGCTCGTCCCCGTCACGCTGACGCTGCCGGGCATCGCCGGCCTGATCCTCACGCTGGGGGTGGCCGCCGACGCGAACATCGTGATCTTCGAACGCGTGAAGGAGGAGATCCGCGGCGGTCGCTCGATCATGGCGGGCATCGCGACGGGCTACAAGAAGGGCCTCTCGGCGATCATCGACGCGAACGTCGTCACGATCATGGTCGCGTTCATCCTGTTCGTGCTCGCGACCGCGGAGGTCAAGGGATTCGCGCTCACGCTCGGCCTCGGCGTCATCGTGTCGCTGTTCACGGCTGTGCTCGCCACGCAGGCGATCCTCGGCACGATGGGCAAGTCGCGGCTGCTCTCCAACCCGAGCGCGCTCGGCGCGGGCGGGGAGAAGGGCGACCGCTTCCGCATCGACTACATGGGCTACTCGAAGTGGTTCTTCAGCTTCTCGGGCGTCATCCTGCTCGTCTGCGCGCTCGCGCTGGGCTCGAAGGGCATCAACTTCGGCATCGACTTCGAGTCGGGCACGCGGATCAACGTGGCGCTCAACAAGAACGTCGACGAGGACGCCGTGCGATCCGTGCTGTCGGCCAACGGCGAGGGCGACGCGAAGGTCCAGAAGGTCACGGCGAAGGGCGCGGGCGCGAGCAAGTTCCAGATCTCCACGGCGACGCTGAAGCCCGCCCAGCAGGCGAGGATCACGAACGCGCTGCAGTCGAAGTACGGCTTCGCGCACGCGTCGGACTCGAGCACGATCGGGCCGACCTTCGGCCAGACGATCGCGAAGTCGGCGATTATCGCGATCATCGCGTCGCTGCTGGTGATCTCCGCGTACATCGCGTTGAGATTCGAGCCGAAGTACGCCGTCCCGGTGCTCATCGCCCTGATGCACGACATCCTCATCACGGCGGGCGTCTATGCCCTCTTCGGCCAGGAGGTGACAACGGCGACGGTCGCGGCGTTGCTCACGATCTTGGGCTTCTCCCTCTACGACACGATCATCGTGTTCGACCGGATCCGCGAGAACGTGCCGCGCATGCCGCGCGCCGCCTTCTCGCAGATCGTCAACCGCTCGATGTCCGAGGTCGTCGTGCGCTCGCTGGCGACGAGCTTCTGCTCCGGCCTGCCGGTGCTCGCTCTGCTGCTGTTCGGCGGCGAGACGCTGAAGGCGTTCGCGTTCGCGTTGCTCGTCGGCACGATCTCCGGCACGTACTCGTCGGTCTTCATCGCCGGTCCGGTGCTCACCGCGTGGAAGGAGCGCGAGCCGGTCTACCGCCGCCGCCACGCGTCGATCGCCGCCGAGAACGGCGGCGTCGTGCCGGCGTTCGCGACGGCCGGTGCCGCGATCGAGGTCGCGCCGAAGCAGCGCGCCCGCCGCAGCGGTCGCCTGACGGCGCCGGAGGATCCCGACATGGGCGTCTCGCGCGAGGAGTTCGACGAGATGGTCCGCGACCTGCACGTCGAGCCGGTGCGCGGCGGCAAGGGGGCCGCGGTCGCCGAGCCGAAGGCCAGGCCGACGGCGCCGCCCAAGCCACAGCGGCCGAAGCTCGACCCCAGCGCCGACGCGCTGCCGGAGGACGTCGTCATGCCCGACCGGCCCGAGACCGCCACGGGCAAGCCGAAGACGCGCTCGTCGGCGGCCGCCAAGCGCAGGAGCAAGCACGGGAGGCCACGCTGATGGGCGCACTTGCCTGGACCATGATGGGGCTCGCGCTCTGGCACTTCACGATCTTCATCCCCGACCACTTCTGGGCGGGCATCGTCGGCGCGTTCCTCGGGTCGGTGCTCGGAGCGATCCTGTTCGGCCTGATCGTCAACGGCTTCTCCGTTCCGGGGCAGCACGCGACCGACCTCGGGACCGTGCTCGAGGCCGTTCCCGGCGCGATCATCGGCGTCGCGGTCGTGTATGTCATCGGCCTGCGCCGCGAGGCCAAGAACCCACCGCTCGGCGAGCTCGCGGCGTAGCCACGGCGGCCGGGGCGGGCCGTCGGCCGGTGCGCCGGGGCCGAACTCCCGCGTTCCGTCCATCGCGCCGCGTAGCTTGGACGGTGTGCAAGCCGAGCCCAAGCGCCTGAAGATCGAGCCCTGCGACGTCGCGGCCGTGCTCGCGCTCGAGCGCGAGCTCGGCGTCAGCCACGTGCTCGCGCAGGTGCTCGTGCGCCGGGGCTTCGCCGACCCGGGCGCCGCACGAGCGTGGCTCGCCGCCGAGGAGCGCCACGAGCCATCGGAGTTCGCCGGGATCGAGGACGCCTGCGACCTCGTGCTCCTGCACGTCGAGGCCGGCGACCGGATCACGATCCACGGCGACTACGACGTCGACGGCGTGAGCTCGACGGCGATCCTGGTCGGCGTGCTGCGCGAGCTCGGCGCCGACGTCGACTGGTTCCTGCCGAGCCGCGCCGAGGACGGCTACGGGCTCTCGCTCGCGACCGTGGCGCGCCTGGCGGCGCGCGGCACGAGGCTGCTCGTGACGGCCGACTGCGCGATCACCGCGGTCGAGGAGGTCGCCGCGGCGCGCGAGGCCGGCATCGAGGTCGTGGTCACCGATCATCACAGCCGGCGCGCCGACGGCGCCCTGCCGGAGGCGCAGATCGTCCACCCGGCCGTCTGCGGCTATCCGTGCCCCGACCTCTGCGCGGCCGGCGTCGCCTACAAGTTCGCCGCCGCGCTGCTGGCCGCGGCCGGGCGCGACCCGGCGCGCGCCGACCTCGACCTCGACCTCGTCGCGCTCGCGACGGTTGCCGACTGCGTGCCGCTGCGCGGGGAGAACAGACGCCTGGTGCGCGCCGGGCTGCGCGCGCTCGCCGCCACGAAGCGCCCGGGGCTGCGCGCGCTGATGAAGGTCTCGCGCGCGGATCCCGCGCGCATCGATGCGCGCGCCGTCGGCTTCCGGCTGGCGCCGAGGATCAACGCCGCCGGGCGCCTCGAGCGCGCCGACGCCGGTCTCGAGCTGCTGCTCACGACCGACGAGACGCGTGCGGCGCAGATCGCCGACGAGCTCGATCGGTTGAACTCCGAGCGCCGCCACACGGAGACGCGGATCCTGTTCGAGGCCGAGGCGCAGGTCGCGCAGCTCGGGGAGCGCTCCGCGTACGTGCTCGCCGGCGCGGGCTGGCACAAGGGCGTCATCGGGATCGTCGCGTCGCGGATCGCCGAGCGCCATCACCGCCCGACCGTCCTGATCGCGCTCGACGCGGCGGCGGGCGGTGGCGTCGACGTGGGCGGTCCCGCAGACCCCGACGCCCGCGGCACCGGCTCGGGCCGCTCGATCCCGGGCTTCGACCTGCTCGCCGGCCTCGACGCGTCGGCCGCGCACCTGCTGCGCCACGGCGGCCATCGCGCGGCGGCCGGCTGCGAGATCCTCGCGACCGAGGTCGAGGCGTTTCGCGCCGCGTTCGAGGCGCACGCCCAGGCCACGCTGCGACCGGAGGACCTCGTCGCGTCCGAGCGCGCCGACGCCGTCGTCGCGGGCGACGAGCTCGGCCTTGCGCTCGCCGAGGAGCTCGAGCTGCTCGCGCCGTTCGGGATCGCCAACCCGAGCGTCTCGCTGCTGCTGCCGGCCGCGCGCTTCAGCGACGCGCGCACGATGGGGGAGGGCAAGCACGCGCGCTTCAGCGTGCAGGCGGGTGGGGTGCGGGCCGGCGCGGTCGCGTTCGGCGTCTCGAAGGTCGACTGCGACGTGCCGCTCGACGCGACGTTCTCGCTCGAGCTCAACGAGTTCAACGGCGCCGTCGAGCCGCGGCTCGTGCTGCGCAGCGCGCGCCCGTGCGCGCCGCCGCCGATCGTCGTCGTCGGCGAGCCGGACGACTACCTCGGCGCGGTGCTGGACGAGCTCGCGCGACCGCTGCCCGCGCCCACCCATGCGAGCGCGCGCCCCGGCGCGGACCCGTGGAGCCTCTTCGCAGCGGCCGCCGCCGGCGGTGGCCTGGCAGACCCCGGCTTGGCGGACCCCGGCCTGGCGGACCCCGGCCTAGCGGACCCCGGCCTGGTGGACCCCGGCCCGCCGGCCGGCCCGCCTCGCGACCGTCGCGGCGGCGGCATCGCCGGCACCGTCGGCGCGCTCGTCGCGTCCGGCGAGTCGGTGCTCGTCGTCGCGGCCGACGCGATCCTGCGCGCGCGCCACCTCGCGCCGATCCTCGGCGGCATGCACCTGTGCTCCTACGACGCCCTCGATCGCGACCCCCGCCTTGCGAGCGCCTACGCGCACGTCGTGCTGCTGGACCCACCGGCCGGCCCGCTGCCCGAGATCGCGGCGACGACGCACCTGGTATGGGGTCCGGCTGAGCTAGGCTTCGCTGAGCACATCCATGAGCGGCAGTACGACCTTCGTGCATCGCTCACCGCGACGTATCGGGTCCTGCGGGACGCCGGCGGAGCGGGGGGCGAGGAGCTCGAGGCGCTGCTTCGCGGCGATCCACAGACGCCACGGCCGGCGACGCTGGCCGGACGTGTCATCAGGGTCCTCGCCGAGCTTGACCTCGTCAGCCTCGACCCCGACAGCAGGACCCTGACCGTGCCCCTGGCAGAGCGCACCGCGCTCGAGCGATCGGCGGCGTTCAGGGCCTACCAGCAGCACTACGAGGACGGAAGCAGATGGCTGAGAGGGGAGAGGGCAAAGGCGGCGTGAGGGCTCCGGCCCGTGCACGCGCGAGCGCTCGCCGCGCGCCGGTCGACGAGCTGCCCGACGAGCCTCGCGCGCCCGTCGAGCGCGCCGACCTCACCGCGCTCGAGCGCAGCCTGCTGTCCGACGTCTTCGCGATCGTCGAGGAGCACGCCGACGCCTCGGCCGTCGAGATCGACCGCGCGAAGGTCGAGGCCGCGTTCGTCTTCGCCTGCGAGCACCACGCCGACCAGCGGCGGCTGTCGGGCGAGGACTTCATCCACCACCCCGTCGGCGTCGCGAAGATCTGCGCGGGCATGCGCCTGGACACCGAGACGCTGTGCGCGGCGCTGCTGCACGACACCGTCGAGGACACGTCGGCGTCGCTCGTCGAGGTACGCCAGCAGTTCGGCGACGAGATCGCGAACATCGTCGACGGCGTCACGAAGCTGACGGGGATCGTCTTCCAGTCGCGCGACGAGGCTCAGGCCGAGAACTACCGCAAGATGATGGTCGCGATGGCCAACGACGTGCGGGTCATCCTGATCAAGCTCGCCGATCGCCTGCACAACATGCGCACGATCGAGGCGATGTCCAAGCAGAAGCAGATCGACAAGGCGAAGGAGACCCTGGAGATCTACGCGCCGATCGCGCACCGGCTCGGCATCCACGCGATCAAGTGGGAGCTCGAGGACCTCGCCTTCCAGGCGCTGCATCCGCGCAAGTACACGGAGATCAAGGGCCTCGTCAACCAGCAGCGCACCGAGCGCGAGCGCTACGTCGAGGAGGCCGGCGCGTACCTGCTGCACGAGCTGCAGTCGCTCGGCATCGAGGCCGACATCTCCGGGCGCGCCAAGCACTTCTACTCGATCTACTCGAAGATGACCAAGAAGGGCCGCGAGTTCAACGAGATCTACGACCTCACCGCGATGCGCGTGATCGTCCAGTCCGTCAAGGACTGCTACGGCGCGGTCGGCGTCGTGCACTCGCTGTGGAAGCCGCTGCCGGGCCGCTTCAAGGACTTCATCGCGATGCCGAAGTTCAACATGTACCAGTCGCTGCACACGACGGTGATCGGGCCCGAGGGGCTGCCGCTGGAGATCCAGATCCGCACGCGCGAGATGCAGGACATGGCCGAGTTCGGCGTCGCCGCGCACTGGATCTACAAGGACGACGGCGGGCGCAAGGCCGGGCCGGCCGCCGACGGCGAGGCCAAGCTCACGTGGCTGCGGGCGATGCTCGACAACCAGCAGGACACGAAGGACCCCAAGGAGTTCATGGACGCGTTGAAGGTCGACCTCTCCGAGGACGAGGTCTACGTCTTCACGCCGAAGGGAGAGGTCAAGAACCTCGCGGCCGGCGCGACGCCGCTGGACTTCGCCTACGAGGTCCACACCGACGTCGGGCACCGCTGCGTCGGCGCGAAGGTCAACGGCAAGATGGTGCCGCTGCACTACGAGCTGAAGTCCGGCGACATCGTCGAGGTCATGACCTCCAACCGCGACCGCGGCCCGTCGCGCGACTGGCTCGCGGTCGTGCGCACGACGCGCGCGCGCAACAAGATCAAGCAGTGGTTCAAGGCCGAGTCGCGCGACGACACCGAGCACGCGGGCCGCGACATCCTCCACGAGGCGCTGAAGAAGCACGGCCTGCCGCATCAGAAGATCGTCTCCTCGCCGCTGCTCGCCGACGTCATCCGCGAGATGGGCTTCAAGAAGGCCGACGACTTCTACATCGCGCTCGGCGGCGCGAAGATCTCCGCGAAGGTCGTCGTCAACAAGGTCATGCAGCGCCTCAAGCAGGGCGAGGCGGCCGAGGGCGAGCAGCGCACCGCGGCCGAGGAGATGCTCTCGACGCGCCGCCAGCGCCGCCAGCCGACGAGCTCGTCGACGCAATATGGCATCGCCGTCGACGGCGTCGACGACGTCATGCTGCGCCTCGCCAAGTGCTGCCGGCCCGTGCCGGGCGACGAGATCGTCGGCTACATCTCACTCGGGCGCGGGATCACGATCCATCGCGAGGACTGTCCGAACGCGGTCGCGCTGCGCAAGGACCCCGAGCGCTTCACGGCCGTCAACTGGGAGGGCGATCACGAGACGGCGTTCAAGGTCGAGCTGCAGGTCGACGCCTGGGATCGCCACCGCCTGCTCGAGGATCTCTCGCGGACCTTCGCCGAGGCCGGGATCAACATCGTCGAGGCGCGCTGCGTCGTGTCGCACCCGATGGTCCAGAACTGGTTCGTCGTCGAGGTCGGCGACCTGCAGGTGCTCAAGCACGCCATCAGCCGCCTGCGCAACATCGACTCCGTCTTCGACTGCTACCGCGTCACGCCCGGCGGCAGCTGAGCGGACGCCGCCCGGCCCTTGCGCACCGCGACGCCCGCGCTCGTCGTGACCTGACCCTGGAAGAGCCACTCGGTCTGGTGCAGCGAGAACTCGAGGTCGCCGGGCTCGACGGCGGAGACGGCGTCCTTCGGGATGACGACCTTGTACCAGCGCAGCGCGGCGCTCGCCGCCGTGTAGTGCACGCAGATGTTCGCGACCGTCCCGCACAGCAGGATCGTGTCGACGCCCCACAGGCGCAGCATGTGATCGAGCTGCGTGCCGTAGAACGCGTCGTAGCGAACCTTCTCCACGACGAGCTCGCCCTCGATCGGCGCGAGCTCCTCGATCATCTCGCAGCCCCATGTGCCGCGCAGGACGTGCGCCGGCCAGATCGCGAACTCCGGGTCGCCGGGGTCGTGCGTGTCCTGGCTGAAGACGACGCGCATCCCGCTCGACCGCGCGAGGTCGAGCAGCCGGCGGATGGCGGGGATCGTGGCCGGCGCGTCGGCGACCTGCAGCGTGCCCTCGTCGCGGACGAAGTCGTTCTGCATGTCGATGATGACGAGCGCCGTTCGCGCCGGATCGAGCGTGACGCGCTTGTGCACCTTGTAGTCGGGAACCGTGACCGTGTGGGGCATGCGGCCTCCTCGTCGTGGTTGGACCGCCATGCTAAATGGACCTGCATTGCGCCCGTTTTCTGCCGTCGGGGCGCGGACCGGCCGGCGCGCCGCGCCGGGCCTCAGGACACGACGCGCAGCGCGCCCGGGCGGATCTCGAAGACCGCCTCGCCGACGTCGCCGATGTGGTCGCCGTCGACGTGCAGGGGGATCGGCCGGCCGTCGGCGGAGACGCAGCGCAGGCCGTCGACGCCGCGGAAGTCGCGGACCTGGGGGTGGCCGCCGATCGAGCGCTTGGGCGACAGCAGCCGCCACGCGACCGGTCCGACGTCGCGCGGGCGCGCGCCGCGCAGCGCGACGCCGGCCAGCGTCCCGGTCTGAAGGCCCCCGCCCTCGATGAGGTGCAGCGGCTTGTCGCCGAGGTAGGTGAACGCGTCGCCGTTCTGGACGAGCGTCGAGATCACGCTGTCGACCGCGCCGTCGACGTGCAGCTGCATCCGCGGCGGGTCGCGCACGTACTCGCGCAGGACCGTCTCGATCGCGGCGTAGACGAAGTAGTAGTCGCGCAGGCGGTGCTGCTTGAGCCTCGGCTGGCGGTCGATGCGCTTGACGATGCTCGCGTCGAGGCCGAAGCCGCTGGAGTACGTGAACGCGCGCCCGTTGGCGACCCCGAGGTCGATCGGGCGCGGGCGCCAATCGTCGGCCATCCGCAGCAGGTGCTCGGTCGCGTCGATGATCTCGCCGGGGATCCCCAGCATCTTGCAGAGCACGTTCGTGGCGCCCCCCGGCAGGCAGGTCAGCGGCGTCGGCGAGCCGAGCAGCCCGTTGGCGATCTCGTTGACGGTCCCGTCGCCGCCGAACGACACGACGACGTCATAGCCCTCGTGGGCCGCGTCGCGGCTGAGGTCGGTCGCGTGATCGCGCGCCTGCGTGTCGACCGCGTCGACCTCGTAGCGCCCGTGCAGGGCCGCGATCACGAGGTTGCGCAGGCGCGCGTCCATCGTCGACGCGAACGGGTTGACGATCACGAGCATGCGCCGGCGCTGCACGGGCGCGCCGTTCGCGCCGCCCTCCGCGAGGCGCTCGAGCGCTTCCAGGTCCACGCGGGGAACCTACAGCCAGTCGCGGCTGCGAAAGAACCACAGCATCCCGACCAGCATGACCACCATCGCGACGACGATGATCCAGAAGCCCTCGGCGGTGCCGCGGCCGGGGACGTTGACGTTCATGCCCCAGATGCTCGCGACGAGCGTCAGCGGCAGCACGACGACGCTGATCGCCGTCAGCGCCTTCAGCACGTCGTTGACGCGGTGCGAGAGCACGGACTCGTTCGTCGACTCGAGGCCCTCGACGACCTCCTTGAAGTTCTCGAGCATGTCCCAGATGCGCTCCGACGCGTCGTTGATGTCGTCGAAGTAGATGTCCAGGCCCTCGGGGATGTAGCGCTTCGTGCGCTCGAGGTCGCGCAGCGCGGTGCGCTGCGGGCGGACGATCTTGCGGAAGTTGATGATCTCCTGCTTGACGTTGGAGATGTCGCGCACGATCTCGCCCGAGCGCCCCTCGAAGATGTCCTCCTCGAGCACCTCGAGCTTGTTGCCCATCTTGCGCAGCATCGGAAACGAGGCGTCGACGCAGTCGTCGACGATCTTGTAGAGCAGGTAGCCGGGGCCCTTGGCGAACAGCGGGTCGCGCTGGTCGTCGCGCGCCTTGCAGCGCTCGAAGAGGTACTCCAGCGGCTGGATCGGCTCGTTGGGCAGTGTGATGACGAAGTCCGGCCCGACGAAGATGTCGAGCTCCGCCGCGTTCAGGCGCCCGACGGACTTGTCGAAGCGCGGGAAGTGCAGGACGACGAAGAGGTACGCGGGGTACTCGTCGACCTTCGGGCGCTGGTTGCGCGAGAAGACGTCCTCGTAGTCCAGCGGGTGGAAGTCGAAGTGCTCCTCGAGCCACGCGCGATCGGCCGGCCGCGGGCGCTCGATGTGCAGCCAGCGCAGCCCCTCGGCCTCGACGATCTCGACGTTCGGCGTGTCGGGATCGGCCGCGGGCGAGCCCGCGAGCTGACCGCGACCGCGTGTCGGGCGGCCGAAGCGCGGCTTTGGGAGGCTCGGCATGGCTGATATTGTGCCGACCGAAGAGCTGGACACATCCAGAGGGGTGGAGGGACAGGCCCTGTGAAGCCCCGGCAACCATTCCGCGAGAGCGGGAACGGTGCCAATTCCTGTCAGATGTGGCATGGCCGTCGGCCTCGCCACAAGATCCCAGGCGGAGGTTCACATGGCGGCTAAGCAGCTCAAATGCAGAGAGTGCTCGACCGAGTACCCGTTGGAGGCACGCTATGTGTGCTCGCGGTGCTTCGGTCCCCTGGAGGTCTCCTACGAGCACGAGCCGGTCACGGACGTCGGCTCGCTGCGCCGGCGCATCCAGGGCGGTCCGCAGAACATCTGGCGCTACCACGACTTCCTGCCGCTGGAGGGTCCGCAGCCGCAGACGCGCACCGGGCTGCCGGCGGGCTGCACGCCGCTGATCCGCGCCGATCGCCTCGCCGAGCGCCTCGGCCTGAGCGGCGAGGTGTGGGTCAAGAACGACGCCGCGAACCCGACGCACTCCTTCAAGGACCGCGTCGTCTCGGTCGCCGTCACGCGCGCCCGCGAGCTCGGCTTCGACACGCTCGCCTGCGCCTCGACCGGCAACCTCGCCAACTCGGTCGCCGCCCACGGCGCCGCGCTCGGGATGGAGTCCTACGTCCTGATCCCGTCCGACCTCGAGGAGCAGAAGCAGCTCGCGACGGCGATCTACGGCACGAACCTCGTCAAGGTCCGCGGCAACTACGACGACGTCAACCGGCTCTGCACGGAGCTGTCGGGCGACCGCGAGAACTGGGCCTTCGTGAACATCAACATGCGCCCGTACTACGCCGAGGGCTCGAAGACCGTCGCGTACGAGATCGCCGAGCAGCTCGGCTGGGAGCTGCCCGACCGCTGCGTCGTCCCGATCGCCTCGGGCTCGCTCTACACGAAGATCGCGAAGGGCTTCTCGGAGTGGATCGACATCGGCCTGGTCGCGGGCGAGGCGCCGATCATGAACGGCGCCCAGGCGCTCGGCTGCTCGCCGGTCGCGACCGCGTTCGAGCAGGACAAGGACGTCTGCCGCCCCGTCAAGCCCGACACGATCGCCAAGTCGCTGGCGATCGGCAATCCGGCGGACGGTCCCTACGCACTGGATCTCGCACGCGCGAGCGGCGGGTCGATCGACTCGGTCACCGACCAGGAGATCCGCGACGGCATCCGCCTGCTCGCCGAGACGACCGGCATCTTCACGGAGACGGCCGGGGGCGTCACGACCGCGGTGCTGGCGAAGCTCGCCGCGCGCGGCGACATCGGTGCCGGCGAGCGCGTCGTGCTCGTCATCACCGGCGACGGCCTGAAGACGCTCGACGCGGTGCGCGACTCGTTCCACGCGGTAGAGGTCGACGCGAACATCGACTCCTTCGAGGCGGCGTTCGCGGCGCAGGGGGTCCAGGTCTGATGGCGATCACCGTGAAGATCCCGACGCAGCTGCGCGACGCCGCCGGCGGTGCCGCGCAGGTGCAGGCCGAGGGCTCGACCGTCGGCGAGGCGCTCGAGTCGGTCTTCGCCGAGCACGGCGAGCTGCGCGACCGGCTCTACCAGGACGGCGACCTGCGGCGCTTCGTCAACGTCTACCTCAGCGGCGAGGACATCCGCTTCCTCGACGGCCTGCAGACGGCGGTTCCGGCCGGCGGCGAGCTCACGATCCTGCCGGCCGTAGCGGGCGGATGACGTCCAGGCGCCGGGTCAGCGGCTAAGCTGGCGCGGCGCCACCGTGGAGGTGGCGTAGCGACGGCTGTGACCGATACACTCGCGGCCTCGTCGATCTGCTGGTCATCGGTCTACCGTGGGAGGTACCTGGGGAATGTCAGGCAACAAGAGTCTTGCGCAGAACGTGATGCCGCTGTTCGGCGTCGCGTACGTCGTGATCGGAGTCATCGGCTTCTTCATCACCGGCTTCAGCAACTTCGTCCAGAACACGGGCGACTCGCTGATCGGCTTCAGCATCAACCCGTTCCACAACCTGGTCCACCTCGCGATCGGCGGCTTCCTGCTGATCATGTCGCGCCAGGCAGCCACGACCGCCGAGGGCGCGTGCCTCGGTGTCGGCCTGTTCTACGTGGTGGCCTTCGTCATCGGCGTCGTCGGCGGCAACAACCTGACGATCATCTCGATGTCCGGTGCCGGCGACCTCGAGAACTTCAACCACCTCGTCAACGGGATCGCCCTGCTGGGTCTCGGTCTCGTCTCCTCCGGCGCCACCGAGGCTGCTGCCAAGCGCAGCGGCATCCCCGCCTGAGCATCCACTGACCGGGGCGCCCGCCGATGCGGCGGGCGCCGCGCAGTGCCGGTGCCGCCGCGGGAACCGGGAATCCCGCGGCGACACCACTGCGGTGCCGGGACGTCACCGGCCCGCGTGACCCTCGCCGACGTGCGAGGTGCCCGACCGGGCAGACTGTCGGCATGGCCGATCGCCTGGAGGACTACCGTCGCAAGCGCGACGCACGGGCGACGCCCGAGCCGTCCGGAGAGCACGCCCCGGACGCGCCGCACGACCCGGCCCCGCAGGACGCCTCGACGACCGGCACTCCGCAAGGCGGCGGCAACCGCTACGTCGTCCAGGAGCACCACGCGACGCGCCTGCACTGGGACCTGCGCCTCGAGCACGACGGCGTCGCCGTGTCGTGGGCCGTTCCGAACGGGATCCCCGAGGACCCGAAGGAGAACCGCCTCGCGGTCCACACCGAGGACCACCCGCTCGAGTACCTCGAGTTCGAGGGCGACATTCCGAAGGGCTCCTACGGCGCGGGCACGATGCGCATCTGGGATCGCGGCACCTACGAGCGCCACAAGTTCGACGACGAGAAGGTCGAGATCACGTTCCACGGCGAGCGCCTGAACGGGCGCTACGGCCTCTTCCCGCTCAAGCGCGTCAAGGGCGAGCCGGCGGGCAAGGACTGGATGATCCACCGGATGGAGCCGGCGTCCGATCCGTCGCGCGAGCCGATGCCCGAGCGCCTGCAGCCGATGCTCGCGCGTGCCGCGCCGCTGCCGCGCGAGGGCGACGACGCGGGCTGGGCCTATGAGATCAAGTGGGACGGCGTGCGCGCCCTCGCCTACTCCGAGCCCGGTCGGATCCGCTTCGAGAGCCGCAACGCCAACGACATCACGGCCGGCTATCCCGAGCTGCGGCCGCTGAACCGCGCCCTCAGCTCGCACAGCGCGATCCTCGACGGCGAGATCGTCGCCTTCGAGGAGTCCGACTCACACCCGCCCCGCCCGAGCTTCGAGCGCCTGCAGACGCGGATGCACGTGCGCGGCGAGAGCGCGGTGCGCCGGCTCGCCAAGGAGGTGCCGGTCGCCTACCTGATCTTCGACCTCCTGTGGCTCGACGGCCACCCGCTGCTCGAGCTCACCTACGCCGAGCGTCGCGAGCTGCTGACGGACCTCGCGCTCGAGGGGCCGGCGTGGCGCACGCCCGATCACGTCGTCGGCAACGGTCCCGCCGTTCTCGCGGCGAGCCTCGAGAACGGCCTCGAGGGCGTCGTCGCGAAGCGGCTCGACAGCCCGTACGAGCCCGGCCGCCGCTCGACGGCCTGGCTGAAGGTCAAGAACGTGCGCCGCGAGGACGTCGTCGTCGGCGGCTGGGTGCCCGGCTCCGGCCGGCGCCGCGACCGCATCGGCGCGCTGCTGGTGGGCGTCGAGGAGGACGGCGGCCTGCGCTACGCGGGCCGCGTGGGGACGGGCTTCACGGATGCGGAGCTCGACCGCCTCGCCGGCGTGCTCGAGCCGCGCGAGGACTCGCCGTTCACCGTCGTCGGCGACACGCCGCCGCCGCGCGGTTGCGTCTTCGTGCAGCCGACGCGCGTCGCCGAGGTCGAGTTCACGGAGTGGACGGGCGACGGCATGCTGCGCCACCCCTCCTACAAGGGCCTGCGCGAGGAGGCGCCGCGGTCGGCGTTCCTGGATGCGGGCACGCCGCGCGGGGACGGCACCGAGGTCCGCGTCGGCGAGCGCATCCTGAAGGTGACGAACCTCGACAAGGTGCTCTATCCGCAGACCGGGTTCACCAAGCGCGACGTCATCGAGTACCTCGTGCACGTCGCGCCGGCGCTGCTGCCGCACCTCGAGGGGCGGCCGCTGACGCGCAAGCGCTACCCCAACGGCGTCGACGAGAAGTTCTTCTTCGAGAAGCAGTGCCCGAGCCACCGGCCCGACTGGGTCGCCGTCGCGCCGATCGAGCTGTCGCGGAAGGTCGTCGAGTTCTGCGTCTGCGACGACCTGCCGACGCTCGTGTGGCTCGGCAACCTCGCGGCGCTGGAGCTGCACACGTCGCTGTCGCGAGCGGTGCCGATCGGGCGGCCGACGACGATGGTCTTCGACCTCGATCCCGGCCCGCCGGCGACGATCGTCGAGTGCTGCGAGGTCGCGCTGCTGCTGCAGGGCATGTTCGAGCACCTCGGCCTGCGCGCGTTCCCGAAGACGTCCGGCAACAAGGGCATGCAGGTCTACGTCCCACTCAACGCGCCCGGCGCGACGTACGAGCGCACGAAGGGCTTCGCGCGCGCCGTCGCCGAGACGCTCGAGGCGTCCGAGCCGGATCTCGTCGTCTCGCGGATGGCCAAGGCGCTGCGTGCCGGCAAGGTCTTCATCGACCACAGCCAGAACGACGAGCACAAGACGACGGTCAGCGTCTACTCGCTGCGCGCCCGCGAGCGCCCGACGGTGTCGACGCCGCTGACGTGGGAGGAGGTGCGCGCATGCCGCGACGCCGGCGACCCGGAGCTGCTCGTCTTCGAGGCCGCGCAGGTGATCGAGCGCGTCGCCGAGCACGGCGACCTGTTCGCGCCGGTGGTCTCGCTCGTGCAGGAGATCCCCGCGCTTGGCTGAGCCGGGCCGCGCCGCTACGCTCGCGGGCGTGGATCTCTCCGAGCCGCCCGCCCTGGAAGGCGTCGAGCACCGCTACGTCGAGGTGCGCGGCGCGCGCATGCACGTCGCCGACAGCGGCGGCGACGGCCCGCCGGTCGTGCTGCTGCACGGCTGGCCGCAGCACTGGTACACGTGGCGCGGCGTGATCGAGCGGCTGCGCGACGACTTCCGCGTCGTCGCGATCGACCTGCGCGGCTTCGGCTGGAGCGAGGCGACGCCGCGCGGCTATCGCAAGGAGGAGCTCGCGCAGGACGTCGTCGGCGTGCTCGACGCGCTCGGACTCGAGCGCGTGTTCCTCGTCGGCCACGACTGGGGCGGCGTCGTCGGCTTCATCGTCTGCGTCGAGCATCCCGAGCGGGTCATCCGCTACGTCCCGATGAACACCGGCCACATCTGGCCGAAGGGCGGCCTCGGCGTGCTGAAGGCCCTGCCGGGCTTCGCCTACCAGGGGCTGCTCGCGAGCCCCGGGATCGGGCATCGCGTCGGTGCGTCGCCGCGCGTTCTGCGCACGATCTCCAAGGCGATCTCGACGCAGTCAGACGCCGTGATGGCCGACGTCGAGCGCTTCGCGCCGCGCTTCGCGGAGCCCGCGCGGGCGCGAGCGGCGCAGCAGGTCTACCGCACGTTCCTGCTGCACGACTACCCGTCGTGGGTGCGTGGCCGCTTCCGCGACCAGCGCCTGAGCACGCCGACGCTGTGGCTCAACGGGGAGCAGGATCCGGTGCTCAAGCGCGGCTCGGTCGAGGACATCGCGGCGCACGCCGACGACGTGAGCTTCGAGTACCTGCCCGACTGCGGGCACTTCCCGCCGCAGGAGCGTCCCGATCTCGTCGCCGCGAAGCTGCGCGAGCTCTTCGGGCCGCCGGCCGACTGACCTCGCCGCCCGGACGGCGGGGCGCGCTCGGCGCGATGATGCGCGCAGCGAGGCACGCGCCGTGCTCCGCCATGCCGTCACGATCCAGGAGAGAGCACATGACCGCGCGACATCCGCTTCCCGATCCGCCGGTCCAGGTCGTCACCATCGCGGCCGGGGGCGGGACGTTCACGCTGACGTACTCGGGGCAGGAGACCGGTCCGCTCGCCGCGGGCGCGCCGGCCGCCGAGCTGCAGGCCGCGCTCGAGGGCCTGGGGCGGGTCGGCGCCGGCAACGTGGCCGTCAGCGGCCCGGACGGCGGGCCGTTTGCGCTGCGCTTCGGCGGCGCGCTCGCCGGCCGCGACATCGCCGTGGTCGAGGCTGACGCGAGCGCGCTCGACGGGTCCGCCGAGGTCACGACGACGGTGCCGTCGCCCTGGGACTGAGCCGCGGCCGTTCGGGTTGTCGATCTCCGAAGTTCGGGTAGCCCCCGCGTACCCCGACGAACGGAGAGGTCACATGTCAGAGCAAGAAGCCACACCGGTCGCAGAGGAAGTCGACGCCACCGCGGGTGCCGACGTGGACGCGGGCACGGCCGACATCGCCGATGCCGTCGACGACCGCGCCGCCGAGCTCACCGGTGCCGCGGGTGCCGCCGCGACCGACTCCCCGGTTCCCGACAACCGCGCTGCGGTGGCCGACGCCGAGGAGCATCTCGAGGACGTCGACCTCGGCGAGGAGCGCGAGGCTCTGAAGAAGCTCCAGCGCAAGATGTAGGACCCCCTCGGGCGCCGGGCCCGCGGGCGGCGCGTCAATGCCGCAGGCGAATCCGCTGGCCCGGCTGCAGCGCGACCGGGTTCAGGTGCCTGTTGAGGTCCTGCAGCCAGCCGACCGCATGTCCCGTCTTGGCGGCGATCCACGCGAAGGTCTCGCCGCTGCGCACCGTCCAGTACCGCGGCCCCTTCGGCTTCCGCGGCGGCTTGGGCACGTGCAGGCGCAGCTTGACGCGCTGACCGGGCACGAGGTTGCTGGGGTCGGTGTACGGGTTGAACCGCTCGAGCTGGTCGACGGTGAGGCCCGTCCTGTGCGCGATCATCGCGTACGTCTGGCCGGTGTGCACGGTCCAGTACGGCGGCAGCTTGCGGACCTGCGCCTCCGCCGCCGCGCTCGTCGACGGTGCGCCGGAGCCGTCGAGGGCGGCGGCGACCGCGAGGCTGATCACGACGAAGAGGATCACGAGCCCGACCGGCACGAGGTACCACGCCGACAGCCATCCGTAGTTCGCGGGGGACGGTGGGCCGGAGCGATGCACAGCCATGAGTGTCGCGCTGGCTACCCAAAGGCGCGTCACCTCAAACGTAGAGGCGGACGCTGTCCAGACGAGGGTCCCAGGTGACGATCGCGCCCGCGGCGCCCGGCCGCGGGCGGCCGTCGGCTAGCCTCAGGCGCAGTGCAGCGCGCCAACAGCCCGGCGGAACCTCGCTCTCCTGCCGCCCTGCGCCGCGCCGTGGGAGTCGCCGTGCTGGTGACGCTCGCCGGCGTGCTGTTCGCCGCCAGGGCGGACGCCGAGCCGTCGGCGTCGTTCGCCGTAGCGCCCCCGGTGGTGTCCGCGCCGGCCGGCGCCGCGGTTGGCCTCGCCCCGCTGACGGTCCAGGGCAACCAGATCGTTCGCGACGGACAGCCGTTTCACTTCCACGGCGTCAACCGCGACTCGCTCGAATGGGGCCGCGCGAGCTATGGCGGCTGCGGCGGCGACGGGCACTTCACCGACCACGACTTCGACCTGATCCGGTCGTGGGGCGTCACCGCGGTGCGGATCGCGGTCTCGCAGGCGGGTTGGCTCGGCCGGCGCTGCCCGGCCGCCGACTACGCGCGCTGGGTCGACGACGCGATCGCGAAGGCCAACGCCCGCGGCATGTACGCGATCGTCGACCTGCACTGGACCGACGTGCAGGGGCGCGCGCCGTGCGACGTGGGCTGCCTCAGCGGTCAGCAGCCGATGCCCGACGCCGACAGCCTCGTGTTCTGGCGCTCGGTCGCGAGCCGCTACGCGAACCGGCCGGGGGTGATCTTCGGCCTCTTCAACGAGCCGCACGACGTCTCCTGGGGCTGCTGGCGCAACGGCGGCTGCAGCGTCCTGCCGAGCGCGCTCACGCTGAGCCTGTCGAGCCTGCTGCCCTACAAGGCGGTCGGGATGCAGCAGCTCTACGACGCGGTCCGCGCGCAGGGCGCGAGCAACCTCGTCCTCGTCGGCGGCCTGGACTGGGCCTACGACGTCTCGGGCGCGACGAACGGGTTCGCGCTGACCGGTTCGAACATCGCCTACGACACGCACGTGTACACGATGTTTCACTCGACGACCGCCGACTGGGACGCGCACTTCGGGGCCGTCGCCGCGCGCTATCCGGTCGTGTCGACGGAGTTCGGCTCGGCGGACTGCTCGACGGCGAGCACGGCGCGGCTGCTGAGCTACTTCGA
>DATAZX010000016.1:0-30659 GCA_036271815.1 Solirubrobacteraceae bacterium | reverse complement strand
GCTCGAACGCGGGCAGGCCGCCCTCGACGCTCTCTCCTGATGGCCGATCGGCCGCGGCCGCCACCACGGCCACGACGGCTGACCACCCGCCGACCCGCGCGTCGCGTCGCATGCCACCACGCGGCGCGGCGCGCGGTTGTGTCGCACTTGTGACCCTCTCTATCATCAGGTCCAGTCAGACCGAGCCCCGCGAGGGCCATCGATCCGCAAGACCCCAAACAGCATTTCCCGAGATATCCGGCAGCCTTTCGACGACGGTCCCACGAGACAGCGAACCGAGCACCGCACACGCCCAGCAGTTGCACCCGTCCCTGAAGCGCGGCGCCGAGCGCCGCATGCCGCCGGCCCGCGCAGCGCCCGCTCTGACTCCCTGACATCGAAGCAGCACCGCGCGACCCGGACCACCGTCCGGGGCCACGGGGAGAGGAACGGCCATGCAGCTGATCGTGCCGGCAGCCATCGTCGCGATAGCGATCCTGGCCGCCGCGGTCGCCCTGCGCCAGCGCCGCCCCGCGACGCCGCGCCCCGACGGGACCGTCGATCGCGAGGAGCTCGTGCGCCTCGAGGAGCGCCTGCACGCCCGCGCCGCGGACCTCGATCGCCGCGTCGGCGAGCTCGACGACCAGACGCGCGCGCTGGAGGCCGAGCGCGAGCAGCTCGCCCGCCGCCGCCGCGAGCACGAGCAGGCGCTCGAGCACGTGTCGGGGCTGAGCGCCGGCCAGGCGAAGGAGCGCCTCATGCGCGAGATCACCGACCAGGTCCGCCACGAGAGCGCGCGCGAGATCCGCCAGATCGAGGAGCAGACCAAGCGCGACGCCGAGCGGCGCGTGCGCTCGATCCTGTCGGTCGCGATGCAGCGGCTCGCGGGACGCCACGCCGCGGAGACGACCGTCAGCGTCGTGCACCTGCCGTCCGACGACATGAAGGGCCGCATCATCGGCCGCGAGGGACGCAACATCCGCGCGCTGGAGAACCTCACGGGCGTCGATCTCATCATCGACGACACGCCGAACGCGGTCGTGCTGTCGGCGTTCGACGGCGTGCGCCGCGAGATCGCGCGCGTCACGCTCGAGAAGCTGCTGGCCGACGGTCGCATCCATCCGGCGCGCATCGAGGAGACCTACCTGCAGGCGAAGTCCGAGCTCGAGGCGCTGCTGCAGCAGGCGGGCGAGGACGCCGCGTTCGAGTGCGGCGTGCAGGGGCTGGACCTCGAGATCGTCCGCACGCTCGGGCGGCTGAAGTTCCGCACGAGCTACGGCCAGAACGTGCTCGCGCACTCCGTCGAGTGCGCGCACCTCGCCGCGATGATGGCCGACGAGCTCGACGCGAGCCGCAAGACAGCCGCTCGGGCGGCGCTGCTGCACGACATCGGCAAGGCGGTCTCGCACGAGGTCGAGGGTCCGCACGCCCTCGTCGGCGCCGAGATGGCGCGCCGCCACGGCGAGTCCGAGGCCGTCGCGCACGCGATGGAGGCCCATCACAACGAGGTCGAGCCGCAGACCGTCGAGGCCGTCATCGTGCAGGCCGCCGACGCGCTGTCCGGCGCGCGGCCGGGCGCGCGCGGCGAGTCGCTGGAGTCCTACGTCAAGCGCCTGCGCGAGCTCGAGCACATCGCGATGCGCCACGACGGCGTCGACAAGGTGTACGCGATGCAGGCCGGTCGCGAGATCCGCGTGATCGTCGCGCCGCTGACGATCGGCGACGACGACGCGATGCTGCTCTCGCGCGAGATCGCCCGCGAGATCGAGCGCGAGCTCGAGTACCCCGGCCAGATCAAGGTGACGGTGATCCGCGAGTCGCGCGCGGTCGAGTTCGCCAAGTAGCGCCCCGGATACCCTTCAGGCGCGATGAAGCGCTATCACGTCACGACGTTCGGCTGTCAGATGAACGAGCACGACTCCGAGCGGATGAAGGGCATGCTCGACGCGCTCGGCTACGCCGAGGCGCCGGCTCCCGACGACGCCGACGTGCTGCTCTTCAACACCTGCTCGATCCGCGAGAAGGCCGACAGCCGCTTCCTCGCGCACCTCGGCCACGCCAAGCGCCTGAAGCTCGAGGATCCGTCGCGGATCGTGGGTGTCGGCGGCTGCTGGGCGCAGTCCGTCAAGGACGAGGTCTTCGAGCGCTTCCCGTTCGTCGACGTCGCGTTCGGGCCGGGCCAGGTGCACAAGCTGGCCGAGTTCCTGACGTCCGACTCGCTGAGCGCGCAGGGCTTCTTCGAGTTCGAGGGCTTCACCGGCCACCTGCCGGACAAGCGCTCGCGCGCGTTCCAGGCGTGGGTGCAGATCTCGGTCGGCTGCAACATGAGCTGCTCGTACTGCATCGTGCCGTCGACGCGTGGCAGGGAGGTCTCGCGCCCGCAGCACGAGCTCGTCGAGGAGGTGCGCCGGCTCGCCGCGGACGGGGTGCGCGAGGTGACGCTGCTGGGCCAGAACGTGAACTCCTATGGGCGCGACCTGGGGGCGGCGCGGACGTCGTTCGCGCAGCTGCTCGGAGCGCTGGACGCGCTCGACGGCATCGACCGCATCCGCTACACGAGCCCGCACCCGAAGGACATGCGCTCGGACGTGATCCTCGCGCACCGCGATCTGCCGTCCGTCTGCGAGCACATCCACCTGCCGCTGCAGGCCGGCTCGTCGCGGGTGCTGAAGGCGATGCGCCGCACGTATACGCGCGAGCGCTACCTCGACCGCGTCGCGCTGATCCGCGAGCACGTGCCCGACGTGGCGCTGACGACCGACGTCATCGTCGGCTTCCCGGGGGAGACGGAGGAGGACTTCGCGCAGACGCTGTCGCTGTGCGAGGAGGTCGGCTACGACGGCGCGTTCACGTTCGTCTTCTCGCCGCGGCGCGGCACGGCGGCCGGTGCGCTGACCGACGGCCTCGTCGCGCACGAGGAGAAGGTCGAGCGCATGCAGCGGCTCGTCGAGGTCGTGCAGCGGCGGGCGGCGCAGCGCGCGCAGCGCTTCGTCGGGCGCTCGCTGGACGTGCTCGTGGAGGGGACGTCGCGCACGGATCCGTCGCGCCTGCGCGGGCGCTCGCGCCACAACAAGGCCGTGAACTTCTCGGGCCTGGCGTCGCCCGGCGAGATCGTGCCGGTGCGGATCACGGGCGCGACGAGCCAGACGCTGACGGGCGAGCTGTCGCTGCTCGCGTCGGCGCTGTCGGCCTGAGCTCGGGCTCAGGACCCAGGGCGCCCGCGGGCGCCGCCCGCCGATTGCGATGCGTCCGGCGAGCATGCGAACATGTGTTCGATGCGGTGGAACAACCTGACGATCGAGTCCGACGAGGCGGCGCGGCTGCCGGGTCATCGCGATCCGGCCACGATCCGTCGCTTCGACGCGCCGGAGGCGCTCGACATGCGCTTCTACGAGATCCACGCGAAGTCCGCGATCAATCGCGTGCCGCGGGCGTCGCAGATGCCGTTTCGGTGGACGATCAACCCGTACCGCGGATGCAGCCATGCGTGCGTGTATTGCTTCGCTCGTCCGACGCACACGTATCTGGGGTTCGATGCCGGGCGTGACTTCGAGCGGGAGATCGTGGTGAAGGTGAACGCGCCGGAGGTCGTGCGGGCCGAGCTCGCACGACCGTCGTGGCAGGGCGAGCACGTCGCGCTGGGGACGAACACCGATCCCTATCAGTGGGTCGAAGGGCGCTACAAGCTCATGCGCGGGATCTGGGAGGCGATGCGCGACGCGCGCAACCCGTGCTCGATCCTGACGAAGTCACCGCTGCTGCTGCGCGACCTCGACCTCATGAAGCAGATCGCGCAGGTCGCGGACATCAGCGCGAACCTCTCGATCCCGACGCTCGACGCGAAGGCGTGGCGCGCGACGGAGCCGCACACGCCGCATCCGCGGGCGCGGCTCGAGGCGGTCGCCGAGCTCAACCGCGCCGGCATCCCGACGGGCGTGCTGATCGCGCCGCTGATGCCCGGCATCAACGACGCGCCCGAGCAGCTCGAGCCGCTGCTCGCCGCGGCGGTCGAGGCCGGCGCGACCGGCATCGGCGGCGTCGCGCTGCACCTGCGCGGCGAGGTGCGCGAGCTGTTCTTCGAGTTCCTGCGCGCGCAACGGCCGGAGCTCGTCGACGCCTACGAGCGTCTGTACGCGCGCGGCGCCTACGCGCCACTGGACGAGCGGCGACGCCTCGCCGCGCTGCTGCGTGGCGAGGGCATCCCTCCGATGACGAGCTTTCGCGCGCGCAGGTCTGCGGTGGACGCCGCAACGCCGGCGCCCGGGATCGGAGGGCTGCGGGATGTGCAGACGACGCTGTTCTGAGCGCCGGTGCGGAGGCGATCGGCGCGCGTCAGCGCTTGTCGAGCTGCCCGGCCTCGAACTGCGCGGCCACCGCGTCGCCGCCGGCCTTGCGCGTCACGGTCGCCGACAGCTCGGGGGCGAAGCCGCTGATCGTCGCGCCGACCTTCAGCGCGACCGGCGCGACGTCGATCTCGCCCTTGTTGCGCTCGATCGCGCGCAGCGTGGCCTTCGCGACGTGCTCCGGCGACTTCGTCCCGGTCCCGCGCGGCAGGGTGACGCCCGCATCCTCGAACATCCCGGCGTCGCGGATGAAGCCCGGGAAGATCGCGGACACGCCGACGCCGCTGCCGTGCAGCTCGGCGCGCAGCGCCCCCGCGAAGCCGCGCAGGCCGAACTTCGTCGCGCTGTAGATCGACGTCCCGGCGGCCGGCGCCTTGCCCGACAGCGACGACATCACGACGATGTGTCCCGAGCCGCGGGCGACCATCGCCGGGACGAGCGCGTGGGCGAGCATGATCGGCGCGCGCAGGTTGACGAGCAGCGCGCGGTCGATCTGCTCCTCGGTGAAGGACTGCAACCTCCCGGAGGCGGGCAGGCCGGCATTCGCGATCAGGATGTCGACGTCCGCGTGCTCGGCGGCCAGCGCCCGCACCGACGCGGCGTCGGAGAGATCGGCCGCGGCGACCGTCGCCCCGAGCTCCCGCGCGAGGCCCTCGAGCACGTCGGCGCGGCGCCCGGACAGCACGAGCGTGGCGCCGGCGGCCGCGAGCTGACGCGCGATCGCCTGACCGAGCCCACCCGTCGCGCCGGTCACGAGAGCGGTCCTTCCAGAGACGTTCATGGCGCGAACACTGCCACGGTTGCCGTGAAGCCGTGCATGAAGCTCTCGCCGCCCACCGGGCCGATCTCGCCGGCGGCGAAGAACCCGGCCGTCGGGATCGGGCCGAGCTCGGCCATCAGCGTGGTGACGTCGTGGTCGGGCACGCCGAACATCCCTCGCCCGCGGCCGTTGCAGGTGAACATCAGCGCACCCACGGGCACGTCGGAGCCGAGTGCCGTGCGGCGCAGGCCGAGCGCGTCGTGCAGGTCACGATCGGCGGATGCGGCGTCGCGGGCGTGGACGCGCACGACCTGCCCCTCCGCGATCGGCGCTCCGACGGCGATCGTCCCGCTCTCGGGGTTGCCGCCGAGGACGCTGCGCACGAGGAAGTCCCCATGGATGTAGTCCGGCCGGCCGCGCTCGACGACGATCCCGAGCAGCATCCCCTCGGAGAGGATCCGCCGCTCGTCGTCGCCGAGATCCTCGATCACCGAGCGCAGCGCGGCGAGCGCCGGGCGTCCCGCGAGCTCCTTGATGATGCGGCCCTCGCCGGCGGTGATCGTGAGCTCGGGGCCGATCGGCGTGGCACCCTGCGAGACGCATGGCAGCAGCTCGATGCCGTCGAAGCGCACGCCGACGGCCCCGCCCGAGACGACCTCCTCGCCGAGAAACAGCGCCGCCTCGTTGCGGATCGTGCGCGCGCTCGACACGCCGCCCAGCACCGGCACGCCGGGCGCGCGCTCGTGCAGCTCGCTGAGGACCGCGTCCGTCGGAAACGAGTAGGGGTCGGGGAGCAGGATCACGCCGCCCGCCCCGGACAGGTCGGGCAGCCCGCGCAGCGCCATGCCGTCGTCGAGCTCGTGGATCTCCGCGTGGAACGCCGACACGGCCCCGTCCTCGAACGACGCCGCCCACACCGTCACGGCCGTGCCGCCCTCGATCTCCCGGCCCGCGCCGACGATCCCGCCGGCGCCGCAGCCCACGAGCACGTCGGGTGCGAGCGCGTCATGGACGCCGTCGAGCGTCGCCTCGGGATTGGCGAGATGGCTGCCGGACGCGAACACGACGGCCAGGTCGACGTTCGATCCGTCCAGCCGGGCGGCGACCTCCGCGGCGGCCTCGAGCGCCGCGGCGCGAGGGTCGGAGGCGGTCGACAACCCGCAGGCGATGCGCACCGTCATGGACGATTGACGATACCCCTCGCGTTCGGCCGGCTGCCGGCAGCGGCGCTACGACGCACCCGGACCGACCGCGCCGCTCGGGGCGGACCGATCGTCGCCGATCGCCGTGCGTCGCATACTCATCGCATGCCCGCCGAGGTCCTCGCGCTGTTCGGGCCGACCGGCGTCGGCAAGACGGAGATCGCACTCGCGCTCGCCGACCGCCTGCGCGCCCGCGGCGAGCGGCCGGTCGCGGTCTCGGCCGATGCGCTGCAGGTCTACGCCGGCCTGGAGATCGTCACCGGCGTGCCCGACATCGAGCAGCGCGCGCGGCTCGAGCACAGGCTCGTCTCGTTCCTCCCCGTCGACGCGCGCTTCAGCGTCGCCGAGTACGCGACGCTCGCCCACGCCGAGATCGACGGGCTGCTGGCCGACGGTGCGACGCCGATCGTCGTCGGAGGAACGGGCCTGTACCTGCGCGCGGCGCTCGCTGAGCTCAAGCTGCGTCCGCCGCCGCCACCCGGGGTGCGCGAGCGCCTGGAGGCCGAGCTCGAGGCGCGCGGACCCGAGGCGCTGCACGGCGATCTCGCGCTGGCGGCGCCGTGGGCGGCCGCGACGATCGACCGCCGCGACCGCCACCGGATCGTCCGATCGCTCGAGCTGCTCGCGCAGGGCGCGCTGCGACCGCCGGACGGGCCGAACCGGCTGTGGACGAGCGAGACGCGCCGGCCGACGCGCCTGATCGGCCTGACGCGCGACCGCGACGAGCTCTACGCGCGGATCGAGCGACGCGTCGACGCGATGGTCGCGACCGGCGCGATCGAGGAGGTGCGCCGGGCAGATCTCGCGGGCGCGTCGCAGACCGCGCGCGTCGCGCTCGGCTTCGAGGAGCTGCTGGCAGCAGACGTCGACGCGATGAAGCGCCGCACGCGCAACTTCGCCCGTCGCCAGCTGACCTGGATGCGCAAGCTGCCCGACATCGAGCTCGTCGACATCGGTGGGCGCACGGCCGCGGCGGTCGCGGCGGCGATCGACGGCGCGGGCGACGCTCGGCGGGATCGGTCCGATGGCCCATAGACTCCGCGCCCGCATGGCCCCGATCGCATTCGAGAAGTGGCAGGCGCTCGGCAACGACTACCTCATCTTCGAGGAGCGCTCGCTGCCGTTCGCGCTGACGACCGCACGTACGAGGCGCATCTGCGACCCGCACACGGGCATCGGCTCCGACGGCATCCTGTTGCTGGCGGCGCCCGACGAGCCCGGCTTCGTCGCGCGCCTGCGGATCTTCAACCCCGACGGCTCGGAGGCCGAGCTGTCGGGAAACGGCGCCCGCGAGGCGGTCATGTACCTGCGCCGCAGCGGCTGGACGGACTCCGATCAGTTCTCGATCCAGACCGCCGCCGGGGAGATCCGCCCGACGATCACCGGCCCGGAGACCTGCACCCTCGACATGGGGCGCGCACGCACGAGCTCGCCCGACTTCCCGTCCGGCGACGCCGACGGCGCCGGGATGCTGACGGCGGACGGCCGCGACTGGCGCTTCCAGCACGTGCAGGTCGGCAACCCGCAGTGCGCGATCCACACGCCCGACCTGCGCGAGCTCGACGCGCTCGACCTGCCCACGATCGGGCGGGCGATCATGGAGCACGAGCTGTTCCCCAACCGCACGAACGTCAGCTGGTTCGGCGAGATCGCGCCGGGCGTCATCCGGGCGCGGATCTTCGAACGCGGCGTGGGGGAGACGATGTCCTCCGGGACGGGCGCGAGTGGCGCCGCCGTCGCCTACGTGCTGCGCGGCGGCGACTCGCCCGTGACCGTGCGCCTCGACGGCGGGGAGCTGCTCGTCGACGTCGAGGAGGACCTGCACTACACCTTGAGCGGCTGGGCCGTGCCCGTCTACCGGGGCGAGCTCGCCGACGACTTCATCGAACAACTGGAGAAGCTGTGAAGCCCAGCCGTCGCCTCGACCGCATCCCGCCGTACCTCTTCGCCGAGCTCGAGCGCAAGATCGCCGCGAAGAAGGCCCAGGGGGTCGACGTCATCTCGCTCGGCATCGGCGACCCGGACCGCCCGACGCCCGCGCTCGTCGTCGAGGCGATGGCCGAGGCGATCACCGAGCCCGAGACGCACCGCTATCCCTCCAACCGCGGGCGCAAGGACTTCCGCGAGGCGGTCTCGGACTTCTACATGCGCCGCTTCGACGTCGAGCTCGATCCCGAGACCGAGATCATGCCGGCGATCGGTGCGAAGGAGTGCATCTTCAACCTCAACCTCGCGTTCCTCGATCCCGGCGACGCGGCGCTCAGCGCCGATCCCGGCTACCCCGTCTACACCGCCGGCCCGATCATCGCGGGCGGCGATCCCGTGCTCATGGCGCTGCGTCCCGAGCGCGGCTTCACGCCGGACCTCACGGCGATCTCCGACGAGGACCGCAAGCGCGCGAAGCTCATGTTCTTCAACTACCCGAACAACCCGACCGGCGCGGTCGTGCGCGACGGGTTCTTCGGCGAGGTCGTCGACTACTGCGCCGGCACCGACGTCCTCGCGGTGAGCGACAACGCCTACTCCGAGACGACGTACGACGGCTATCGCGCGCCGTCGTTCCTCGCGACGCCGGGCGCCAAGGAGGTCGGCGTCGAGGTCTTCTCGTGGTCCAAGGGCTACAACATGACGGGCTGGCGCTGCGCGGCGATCGTCGGCAACGCCGAGGCGATCGAGACCTACTGGCGCCTGAAGACGAACATCGACTCGGGCCTGTTCGAGGCCGTCCAGCTCGCGGGGATCGCCGCGCTGAGCCCGGACGCCGACGGCGACAAGGCGGAGATGAACGCGCTCTACACGCGCCGTCGCGACCTGGTCGTCGACGCGCTGCGCGACATCGGCGTGGACGTCACGCCGCCGAAGGCGACGATCTACGTCTGGGCGCCGATCCCCGCCGGCTTCGACAGCTCCGCCGCGTACTGCGAGCACGTGCTCGAAGAGGCCGGCGTCGTGATCTCGCCCGGCGGCGCGTACGGCCCCAACGGCGAGGGCTTCTTCCGCATCTCGCTGACGACGCCGGACGATCGCCTGCTCGAGGCCGTCGCGCGGCTCGGCAAGCTCGGCGGCTGACGGGCTCGCCATCGCCATCGCCGATCCAGCCTCGGTCGCGGAGCTGCTCGACTGGCGGCGGCGGATCGCGGAGCTCTACGCGGAGATCCGCGGGTCCGTCGACGAACCGGCGGCCGCCCACGCGCACTGGTGCGCGGCGCGGCGCGAGCTGTACGCGACGCACCCGCAGTCGCCCGTGCCGGCGGCCGAGCGCGAGGCCGGCTACGAGGGTCCGTACGCGTGGGACTACGACCCGGCGTGGCGCCTGCTGGCGACCGTGGAGGGTGCGCCCGAGGAGGCATTCGAGCTGCCCTCCAGCGACGGCGCGACGATGCGCTTCGTCCGCTTCGGCCGGGCTCGTGCGGGCGACGTCACGCTCGACCTGTTCTGGCTGGACGCCTACGGCGGCGGCCTGTTCGTGCCGTTGCGCGACGCGACCAGCGGCGCGGAGAGCTACGGCGCCGGGCGCTACGTGCTCGACACGATCAAGGGCGCCGACCTCGGGACGCAGGATGGCCGCCTCGTGCTCGATCTGAACTTCGCCTACCAGCCGTCCTGCTCGTACGACCCGCGCTGGACGTGCCCGCTCGCACCGCCGGCCAACCGGCTCGATCTGGCGGTCTGCGCCGGGGAGCGGCTGCAGCCCTGATCGCGATCGAGCTTCAGCCTGCGCCGTCCTGGGCGTCGAGGATTTCCATGCACGCCTTCTGCGTCTTCGCGTGCGCGAACCCCACGAGCGCGCCGTGGGAATCGATGACGACCGATGTCCAGGTGCCATCCGGGTTGTGGGTGTGGATCCGCCGTAGCCCGGCGCGGTGGCCGTTGACCTTCACGTTGGCGTTGATCGAAATCGGTCCCTCGTCCGTGTCGGCGACGAGGCGTCCGGCGTGCTCACCGGAATGGGCGGGATCGGCGATCGCTCGGTTCCACCCGAACGTGGGCACGGTGCTCATCGGTCGATCCTACGCCTCACGTCGTCGTCGCTCCACGCGGGACCAGCACCCGCACCGCGCCCGGCACCACGCGGATCGTCACCGGCGTCGTGCCGATCGGATCGCCGTCGGCGTAGAGCGTGAGCGGGCGGTCGGCGTCGGCGACGAGCTCGCGGGCGCGGCGGATCGAGACCGCCGGGTGCGTGACGTGCGCGCCTCGGAACACCTTCGGCAGCGTCGCGAGGAAGCGCGGCTTGGACAGTTCGCCGATCACCACGACGTCGAAGTGGCCGTCGTCGAGCTTCGCGTCCGGCGCGAGCATCATGCCGCCGCCGTAGCACGGCGAGTTGCAGGCGGACACCGAGTAGCCGCGCACGTGCAGCGGCTCGCCGCCGTCGAGCCGCAGCTCGAACGCGACCGGCTGCCACGACGCGAGCGCGCGCAGCGCCGCGTAGAGGTAGACCGTTGCGCCGAGCCACTTCGGGGCGTCGTTCGCGATCCGGTTGGCCTCCGCGTCGATCCCGAGCGATCCGATGCCGACGAACGTGCGGCCGCCCGCGTCGCCGACGTCGATCGGGCGCGGCGTGCCGGTCGCGATCACGGCGCACGCCGCCGGCAGCTCGCGCGGGATCCCGAGCGCGCGAGCGAAGTCGTTGCCGCGCCCGCCCGGCAGCACGCCGAGCAGCGAGCTCGGGTGCTCGCGCAGGACGCCGGCGACGGCGCCGACGAGCCCGTCGCCGCTCAGGGTCACGACGACCTCGCCCGCACGCGCCGCGGCGTCCGCGACCTCGCGGCCGTGCTCCAGGCCGCGCGTGATCTCGGTGTGAAAGGCCACGCCGTGCTCGCGCAGCGCCTCCTCGACCTCCGGCAGAACGCGCCGGGCGCGACCGCCGCCTGCAGACGGATTGCACAGCAGCGCGACGTCGCGGTCCATGTCGCGGCGCAGCATACGGGCGCCGATCGGCCGCCGTGCCTCGGCGGACGGTCGCCCACATGCCACGGCCCGCGAGGACGGGCCGCGCCTGAACGTCGTGGGTTCGAGCCCGCCGTCGGTCGCCGAGGGCGCGTCTAGACTGAGACGGGTGCAACGTACGCGCGCCGGTCGCACCGGCGATGACCGGAAGACCAACGAGGCCGCGAGCGGGCGCCCGAAGCAGCGCGCGTTCTGCATCGCCGCGCTCGAGTCCGGCGACGACCTCTCCGAGCTGCACGAGCTGCTGCGCACGGCCGGCGTGGCGGTCGTCGGGCAGATCGTCCAGCACCTCGAGCAGCCGCATCCGAACACGTACATCGGGCCGGGCAAGCTGATCGAGGTCAAGGAGGCGGCGAAGCTCGCGGACGCGAACGTCGTCGTCTGCGACGACGAGCTCAGCCCGCGCCAGGAGCGCAACCTCGAGGAGGGGCTCGGCATGCCGGTCGTCGACCGGACGAGCGTGATCCTCGACATCTTCGCCGGCCACGCGCACTCGGCCGAGGGCAAGCTGCAGGTCGAGCTCGCGCAGCTCGAGTACAACATGGCGCGCATGCGCGGGCTGTGGACGCACCTCGAGCGGCTCGGGGCGAGCGCCGCGCAGCCCGGCATCGGGGCCCGCGGACCGGGCGAGTCGCAGATCGAGACCGACCGCCGCCTCGCGCGCAACCGCATCACCGCGCTGCGCCGGCGCCTGAAGGGCGTGACCGCGTCGCGCGCGACGATGCGCGCCGAGCGCGACCGCGCGCACCTGCCGCAGATCGCGCTCGCGGGCTACACGAACGCCGGCAAGTCGACGCTGCTCAACCAGCTCACCGGCGCCGAGGTCGGCGTTCGCGATCGCCTCTTCCACACCCTCGACCCGACGACGCGCGAGCTGCGCGTGCACGGCCGCCCGTACCTGCTGACCGACACGGTCGGCTTCATCCGCAAGCTCCCGCACCAGGTCGTCGACGCGTTCGCCGCGACCCTGCACGAGACGCGCGAGGCCGATCTCATCCTGCACGTCGTCGACGCCTCCGCCGACGAGCACGAGATGGCCGAGATGCTGCGCGCCGTCGACGAGGTGCTCGAGAACGTCGGGGCCGGCGACCGCCCGCGGCTGCTCGTGCTCAACAAGGCCGACGCGCTCGATGCCGACCGCCGCACCGAGCTCGCGTTCACCCATCCCGACGGCATGCTGATCTCGGCCGCGACGGGGGAGGGGCTGGACGCGCTCGGCGACCGCATCGAGGAGGAGTTCCGCCGCACGCTGCGCTCCGTCGACCTGCTGCTGCCCTACGCCGCGGGCGCGAGCCTCGCCGAGCTGCACGACGCTGCCGGTGACCTCGAGCGCACCGACACGCCGGAGGGCGTGCGCATCCACGCGCGCCTGCCCGCGACGCTCGTCCAGCGCTACGCCCGCTACGCGGTGAACGGCGCCGCGCTCGCGGTCAACGGCGACGGCGCCGCGTGAGTCGCGTCGCGGCGGCGGCTGCGCGCGTCATCAGCGAGCGGGCTCGCGTGGCCACCTCCGGCGCGACCGGGTCCGCGTGAGTCGCGCTGCGGCCGTGCCCGTGATAGGCGCGCATGCCCGTGCGGTGCCCGCAGGCGCGACCGCACATGACCCGCGCGGTCAGCGGGCGACCTCCCTCGCAGCGACTACGCTCGCCGCGACCCGCTGCCTTTACGCATGACGCTGCGGGTCCGCCGGCTGGATCCCGGCGCGAAGCTCCCGCTGCGCGCCCATGACGACGACGCCGGCTACGACCTGCATGCGCTCGAGCCCGCCCGCATCGAGCCGGGTGCCCGCGCGATGGTCCGCACGGGCATCGCGATCGAGCTGCCGCCCGGCCATGTCGGGCTCGTCCTGCCGCGCAGTGGTCTCGCCGCCCGCCACGGCATCGCGCTCGTCAACGCGCCCGGGCTGATCGACGCCGGCTACCGCGGCGAGCTGAAGGTGCTGCTGTTGAACACCGATCGCGAGACGCCGTTCGAGCTCGCCGCCGGCGACCGCATCGCGCAGCTCGTCGTCGTCGCCGTCGCCGCGCCGCAGGTCGTCGAGGTCGACGAGCTCGGCGACACCGTGCGCGGCGCCGGCGGGTTCGGATCCAGCGGCACCGCGTGAGCCTGTGGGTGGCGTTCGCGCCGCGTGGGTGACGATCGGCCTCCTGCCGGCCACTTGCTCAACGTGACGCGAGACCACGGGCTGCGAGACCAGGACGAGTTCGAGCGGATGTTCCGCACGCACCACGACGCCGTGCGCGCGTACGCGCTGCGACGCACGGCCGTCGACGACGCGAACGACATCGTCGCCGAGACGTTCCTCGTCGCGTGGCGGCGCTTCGACGAGGCGCCTCGCGACTTCCTGCTCGCATGGCTGTTCGGCGTAGCGCGTCGCGTGCTCGCCAACCAGCGGCGCGCCTCCAACCGCCGCGATACGCTCGTTGATCGCCTCGGCACCGTTGTCACGGCGTCGCCCGCGGCATGCGATGTCGCAGCGGCGTATGCGGACCACGTCGGCGCTGCGTCAGCGTCGTTCGACGGCGCGCTCGCGGAGGCGCTGGCTCGCCTGACCGCGGACGACCGCGAGCTGCTGCTGCTCGTCGCCTGGGAGGGACTTCGCACCGACGAGGCAGCGCGTGCGCTGGGATGCCGTCCCGCGACCTGCCGGATGCGACTGCATCGTGCACGCCGGCGCCTGGCGACGCTGCTCGACGAGCCGGACGCCGGGCCGCCCGCAGCGATCTCGCCGGCATTTTCCTCGCTCGAGGTCACGCCATGACCCGCGGCCTGCTCACCCGCCTGTCCGCCGCCAACCCGGTCGCCGAGATCAGCAGCAGCACCGAGCAGCAGCGCGACGCGGTTCTGCACGCCGTGCTCGCGACAGCGGCCGGGCCGCCGACGCCCGATCTGCGATCGCGACGACGGCTACGGCCGAGGCTCGCGGCGCGGCGCGGCGCGATCGCGGGCGCCTTCGTCGTCGTCCTCGGCGTCGGCGCGGCGACCGCCGGCAGCCACTGGCTCAGCGGCGCACACCGGGGAGGACTCGGCGGCGATCGAGGGCACGCACGGCGGCGAGGTGCTGCGCATGGACGGCGGTGACATCGACGCGATGGCGATGCGCATCCCGCTGCCGCCAGGCGGGAGCTTCGACGACTACAAGGCACGTAACGCCGCCGACGAGCCGTCACTCCAGTCTGCGCTTGGGCTGCGCAGCTCGCTCGAGTTCACCGCGGCCTGCCAGTGGACGGCGTGGTGGCTGGGCGCCTATGCCCGTGGCGACGCCACGCGGATGACCCAGGCACAGCGCATACTCGCGGCGATCCCCGGGTGGCCCGCGACGAAGGCCGTCACCGACCCCGGCAACACGCTGCAAGCCGACCTCGCGAGGGGTGCGGCGCGGCGATCCCACGCTGCCACGGCTGTTTCACCGCGCAAACTGCACTCGCTGAGACGAGTCCGGCGACCACGACCCGCGCTGAGACCGCCGTCGCCGCCGCCCGGACCAGCGGCGGCGGCGACGGAGCCCGGGCCGGGTCGAGAGCTACAGCAGCCCGTTCGCCTGCAGGAACTTCTGCGCGACGACGGCCGGCTTCTGCTTGTCGAGATCGACCGCGCTGTTCATCGACTGCATTGCCGCGTTGGTCAGCTTCGCGCTGACGGCGTTCAGCGTCGCGGTGAACGCCGGGCCCTCCGCGGCGAGGACCTTCTTGTTCACGACCGGAGCCACGTTCTGGTAGCCGAAGATCCCCTTCGTGTCCTTCAGCACCGTCAGCTTGCCACCGGCCAGCTGCGCGTCGGTGGTAAAGACGGCAGCGACATCGATCTTGCCGGTGTCGAGCGCCTTGTACTGCAGCCCGATCGTGAGCGGCTTGAAGTCGATGTTCTTCAGGCCGTAGGCCTTCTGCATCCCGACGACGCCCTGGTAGCGCGTCTTGTTCTCCGGCGGCGCGCCGAAGCGGAACTTGCCGGGGACGTTCTTCAGGTCGCCGACGTCGACGAGCTTGTACTTCTTCGCGTACGCGGGCTCGACCGCGAGGCCGTCGGCATCGAAGAACGGCGTCTTGTCGAGCACCGCGTAGCCGCGCTTGGACTCGAACGCCTTCGCCTTGTCGTAGGTGTCCTGCGCGCTCGCGGGCTGGTCGCTCATCTTCGCGAGCTCCGTCGTGATCACGCCCGTGTACTCGGGATAGAAGTCGATCTGGTGGCTCGTCAGCGCCTTGTCGGTGATCTCCGAGCTGCCGATGTTGCTCTTCACCTTCACGGTGAAGCCCTTCGCCCGCAGCGCCTGCGCGTAGAGCTCTCCGAGCACATACTGCTCGGTGAAGTTCTTGTCGCCGAGCGTCACCGCCGGCTTGCCCTTGCCCGGCAGCGAGGCCGTCGTCGCGGTCGAGGCGCTCGAGGACGACTTGTCGTTGCTGCTCCCGCACGCCGCCAGGGCGGTGCTGAGGGTCAAGGCCGTCGCTACGGCCAGCCATCTGGATCTCATGCGGTGACGCTCCTTCGTGGTTTTCGGTGATCAGGTGCCGGGAGTGAAAGCCGAGGGTCCGTCGGCGCGCTGGAGGTTCTCGCGCGTGCGCAGTCCCTTCGGGGTCACCTTGCGCTGCAGGGCGGCGAACGCGAGCTCGGCGAACAGCGCGAGCAGCGCGACGGCGATCGCGCCCGCGGTCACGCCCTCCGCGCCGTAGCTGGCCTGGTTGACGATGATCTCGCCGAGGCCGCCGCCGCCCACGACCGCGGCGAGCGTCGCCGTCGCGATGACGTAGACGGCCGAGGTCCGGATCCCCGCGAACGTCAGCGGCAGCGCGAGCGGCAGCTCGACGCGCAGCAGCACCTCGGTCGGCGTCATCCCCATCCCGCGCGCCGCGTCGACCGCGTCGCGATCGACGCCGTCGACGGCGACATAGGCGTTCGTCAGCATGATCGGCGCCGCCAGCAGCACGAGCGCGATCATCGTCGGGAAGAAGCCGAGGCCGAGGAACGCGATCCCGAACGCGATGATCGCGAGGCTGGGGAGCGCGCGCCCGACGTTCGACAGGTTGATCGCGATGAACGAGCCGCGATGGATGTGGCCGAGCCAGACGCCGAGCGGGATCGCGATGACGATCGAGATCGCGATCGCGGCGAAGCTCAGCTCGAGGTGCTCGACCGTCTTGGACCCGAACAGCGAGAGGTGATGGAAGAAGAAGCCGAACGCGTCGAAGAACGTGCTCATCGGGACCGCCCCGCCGCGTACCACGGCGTCAGGAAGCGCTGCACGAGCACGAGCAGGGCGTCGGCGACGAGGGCGAGCGCGATCGTCAGCGCGCCGGCGGCGAGCAGCTCGGTCTTGAAGACCTCCGACTGGATCGCGCGCAGGATCGGCCCGCCGAGGCCCTCGTCGACGATGAACGCCGCGACCGTCGCGAGGCTGATCACCGTCACCGTGGCGATCCGCAGGCCGGCGATGACGGCCGGCAGCGCGAGCGGCAGCTCGACGCGCCATAGCACCTGACGGTCGGTGAGGCCCATCCCACGCGCGGCGTCGCGGACGTCCTCGGGCACGCCGCGCAGCCCCGCGAGCATGTTCCGAAAGAGGATCAACAGCGTGTAGGAGACGAGCGCGATCTCGACGGTCAGCACGCTCAGCCCGGTGACCGGCACCAGCAGCTGGAAGAGCGCGAGCGAGGGGATCGTGTAGAGCGTCCCCGAGATGACCGTGATCGTCGTCTCGGCCCAGCCGTAGCGGTGTGCGATCAGCGCGAGGGCACTGGAGATGACGAAGCCGATCACGACCGCGATCAGCGTGAGCTTCACGTGCTGGCCGAGCGCCGGCACGAAGACGTCCGACCAGTTCGCGCGAAACCAGTCCATGCAGAAGGTCTTGTTCGCGCGCGCGCACGTCGAGGCTCCGCCGCCGTAGTTCGGGATCACCGGGCCGGCCGCCGCGAGCAGGCCGATCATGCGCCGTCCTCGTGTGGGTCCGCGTGCTCGTCGGGACCGGGGCCGCTCGCGTCGCCGGGCGAGCGGCCCGCCGTGCCGCCGCTCGCATGCGCGGATGGCGGGCCGCCCGCGGATCCGTCGAGGTCGACTCCGGAGACGCGGGCGTCGGACAGCAGACCGCCGAGCGCGGCGACCGAGGCGACCCCGTGGACGCGGTCGGCCTCGCCGACGACGAGCGCGTCGCCGCCGCCGGCCGTCAGCAGCACCGACAGCGCGTCGCGCGCGGACATCGAGGCGGGCAGACGCAGGTCGGGCCGGTTGCCATTGGGCTGGGGCAGCTCGAGCTGGCCGAGCGTCGTCAGCGACAGGCGCTTGAGGCCGCGGTCGGTGCCGACGAAGCGCGCGACGAAGTCGTCGGCCGGGCGCGAGAGGATCTCCTCCGGGGTGCCGTACTGGGCGAGATGGCCGCCCTCGCGCAGGATCGCGATGCGGTCGCCCATCTTGATCGCCTCGTCGATGTCGTGCGTGACGAACACGATCGTCTTGCGGACCGTGGCCTGCAGGCGCAGGAACTCGTCCTGGAGGTGCTCGCGGTTGATCGGGTCGATCGCGCCGAACGGCTCGTCCATGAGCATCGCGCTCGGATCGGCGGCGAGGGCGCGCGCGACGCCGACGCGCTGGCGCTGCCCGCCGGACAGCTGCGCGGGGTAGCGGTCGTGCATCTCCTTCGCGTCGAGGCCGACGAGCTCGAGCAGCTCCTCGACGCGCGCGGCGGTGCGCTTGCGGTCCCAGCCGAGCAGGCTCGGCACCGTCGCGATGTTGTCGCCGATCGTGCGGTGCGGGAACAGGCCGATCTGCTGGATGACGTAGCCGATCTCGCGTCGCAGCTCCGCGGGCTTGCGCGCCTTCACGCTGCGCCCGCCGAGCAGGATGTCGCCGGAGGTCATGTCGATCATCCGGTTGACCATCCGCATCGCGGTCGTCTTGCCGCATCCGGACGGGCCGACGAGGACGCAGATCTCGCCGGCCGGGACCTCGAGCGACAGGCCGTCGACCGCTGGTGCGGCGCTGCCGGGATAGCGCTTCGTGACGTCGCGGAACTCCAGCGGCTCCGCGGACGAGCGAACGGGCTGCGCCTGCACGGGGCCGATCCTACCCGTGCCGGGCGACGGCAGGCCATGGATCTTCACCCGTCCGCGAGTCGCCGGTGCTACGGGAGCGGCCGTCGCCGTCATGTCGCGTGCGCGGGACGCCCCGATCCCGCCGATTCAGCTGCGGTCGGCGTTCGCGGCTGCGAGGTCGGCCAGCAGCAGGTCGAGGGTCTGCTCCTCCTGGACGATGCGACCAGCGCCGGTCATCTCATCGGCGAGGTCGCGTAGCGCCGGAGCTCGCAGGCCGTCCGGGGCGAATCCTGGAGCGAGCGGCGCGCCCGATGACGCGTGTCGTCGATAGTCCGCGAGGTCCATGCGCCAGAGGGAGCCGCCCGAGGTCGCGAGGAGGCGGTCGAGGATTCGCAGGCCCTCGGGATCCATGTCGCCGTGGTGACGAGCCGCCGCACCACCGCCGAGCACGGCCCGCAGGAGGCGCGAGCACGCGGTCGACGGCCAGCCGCCGGTGCAGATGAGCGGCGGGCAACGGACTCCCAACACGTCGGCGGCGGCCGCGACGACGTCGGGGTTCTCGCAGGTGAAGACGATGGGCCCACACGCGAGGCGGTCCGTCCCGCGGAGCTCGCGCAGGGTCAGGACACGCGGCTCTGTCGATCGGGGCCAGACGCCGAGGCTGAGCACGGTGCTCGACAGCTCGTCGCAACCGATCCCCCAGCGGTCGTATCGCCCACGCCGCGACTCGGCGCCCGGCTTGTCGCTCGGCTCGCGGTCGAGGTGGGCGAGACCGCGCCGGACGGTGCGGTCCAGCGGCTGCCCTGTGTCGAGCGCGTGCGGGTCGCCGCCGCAGTGGCGTGCGGCGAACCGCGCGAGCGTCTGTGGGGGATCGGCGGGGAGAACGGCCAGGACATCGAGCGCCCGTCCGAGCAGGACGAAGGGATCGCCGCCGCCCGCAGTCCGCATGGCGGCGCCGGTGGCCCGCTCCTGATCGAGCCAGCCGCCCAGACACGGATGCCGCGCGACCGCCGCGTGCGCGCCGAGACGCTCCCAGCCGTGGTGGCGGAGCTCGGCCGCCTCCGCACGCACCGCACGACGATCGATCAGCGGGCGCCCGCAGACGTCGGCGCACGCCTCGACGAGGCCCGCCGGGCGTTGCGAGGACGCCTGCAGTGCCCCATCGAGCGCCGCGAGGTCGACGCTGGCGTCCGCCCCGGGGAGCACGGCGCGCCAGCGCGCGCCGAGCAGCCCAGACAGCGCGTGGATCTCAGCGGCCGTGACCCGGTTGAGCCTGAGCCTGCCAGCGGCGCGCAGGCCGTTGCGCTCGAGGCGGGCGCCGGCGTCGCGAAGCACGCGCTGCAGCGGCGCGGCCTCCCCGCCGCTGCTCACCCGTCGACGATCTCGGTCGTCGTCTGCCCGTCCCACACGAAATGCTGTGCCCAGACGCCCCACTCGGCGTTCTCCCGATGCAGCTCGTAGAAGCCGACCCGTGGGACGGTCGCCACGCACGGGTTGAGGTCATACGACGTCATGACCCAGTCCAGGTCGAGCTCGACCAGGAGCGCGAACACCTGCTCGCGGGTCTGCGGGTCGATGCCGTCCATCGCCTCGTCGAGGGCGACGATGCGGGGGCTGCCGGGGGCGAGGTCGTACAGCGCGGCCGCAGTCGCGAACAGCGGCAGGTGCATGAGGACGGACTGCTCACCGCCCGACCCGAGGCCCTGCGTGCGCGGGGTGAGCTTGCGCACCGAGCCGTCGCGGTCGTGCAGGTGCAGCGTGAACCGCCACCAGCGGCGGTAGTCGAGGGCGACGGACAGGTGGTCGACGATGGCGGTCTGCGACGCCTCGTCGGCCGCACCGGCACGGGCGTCGGCGATGCGTCCCTCGAGAAATGCGAAGAGCTCGTTGCGCTGGGCATCGTCGACGTGCTCGGTGGACCGGTCGCCGAGCAGCGCAAGCACTGCCGCCGGCGCGCCCGCGTCCTCGTCGACGTCCCACGAGAGGCTCACGGTCCGCCCTGCGCCCGTCGCGCAGCGGCGCAGGATCGCGTTGCGGGCGCGGACCGTGGCCCGGACGGTGGTGATGCGTCCCCGCAGGTGGTCGGCGATCTCGGCCAGCAGCGCCTTGCCGAGCACCTCGCGGCGGCGGGCAGAGAGGATCTGCTCGCGCTGCTCGAGGTCCCGGTCGAGCCCGGCGAGCATCGTCGTCGGCGTGCGGCGATGGCCCTCGCGGGTGATCTCCACCAGGGTCAGCTCGCCGCTGGTGAACACGGCAGCGTCCATGCCGAACCCGACGAGCTTCGGTGCGAGGCGGCTGACCGCGTCGCCGACCCGGCGCGCGCGCCGGCCGAGGTCGACGTCCGAGTCGAGCGTCGGCAGCGCGCGCACGCGCTCCAGCGCGGTGGTCAGGGTCCAGGCGGCAGCCTGCCGCTCGTCGTCCGGTGCCGCGTCCGCGCCGAGCGCGGCGGTGAAGAGGTCGTGCTCGCCGAGCGCGCGGACCTCGTCCAGAGCAGTCAAGCGCCGCGCCTCGGCGCGCCCGACCTCGTCCAGCGCGTCGCCGGCGCGCCGCTCGGCGTCCTTTGCCGCGACGATCGCCGCCCGTTCGGCTGCAGCGGCCTCGCTGCGTGCGCGGTCCAGACGCTCGACCGCGGCGCGCAGCTCCGCGGCCCGGGCACGCAGCTCCGTGACGGACGCGCCGTCGGCGGTCTGCGCCGCCGCAAGCCGGCCGGCCGCCGCACCGGCCTCGTCCTCAGCGACCCGCGCGTCGTCGAGCGCTGCCGCATGCGCGGCCTGGCGCTGGCTGAGCGCACACTGCGCCGCGTCGAAGCGGCGGCGCGCGATGTCTCGATCGTTCAGCGCCCGCCGGACCCCCGACTGCTCGCGATCTGCGCCGTCCAGCGCGCCGGCGACGACACGGAGCGCATCGCGGTCATCGGGCAGCCGGGAGGTGGCGGTGTGGGTCCGCAGAGCGTCGCGCGCCGCCGCGACGGCGCGGTCGTGGCGGTCGCGCTCGGCGAGGAGCTCGGCAAGCTGCTCCTCGCGCGCGGCGAGGCGCTCACCGGTCTGCCGGACGGCCTTCAGCGCGCTCCGGAGGGCGCCCGTGGGCGGCAGGGACCTACATTCCGCGGCCAGCCGGGCGCGAGCGGCGACGACCTGCTCCAGCTCGGCGTCCACGCGCAGCAGGGTCGCCTCGAGCTCCCGCAGTCTGGACTGCGCCTCGGCCAGCAGGCGTTCGCGCAGGGCCGCGCGGGCGGCCGCGCCGATGTACTCGGCGACGGGCTTGTCGGCGCGGCCGTGCAGCGGGCCGAAGCGAAAGTGCCCGGGTCCGATGCTGACCGGTCCGTCCAGCGGCACCGACCGCAGGACCCGCGTCACGACCGCCACGTCGACGGCCCGCGTTCCGGGCGCCGCGACCAGGAGATCCCCGAGGGTGCCGGAGCCGCCGGCCCCGCCGGCGTCCGCATCCGGGGCGACGAGCGTCAGGTCGGCGTCGTGGACGGTGCCGTCAGGTGCGATCCACGCGTCGAGGACGCCGGCGTCCTCGAGCGCCGCCTCCAGCGCAGCCCGCTCACCGACCGTCAGCCCGGAGGCGAAGTCGCAGACCGCCCACAGGGGAGCGCCGGCACGGCCGTCGCGGACGGCCCTGCGTGCGCGGAGCACGGGCGGCTCCGGGTCCTGCTGCGCGGTGATCTCGCGAACGCGCTCAGCGGCCGCGGCGAGCCCGTCGGCCACGGTCGCCCGGTGCGCGTCGGCCCTGGCCTGCGCGCCGGCGAGCTCGTCGCCGCGTGGTGCGGCCCAGGTGGTGAGCAGCGCGGCCGGGTCGCCGTCGTCGGCTGCGGCAACGGCGAGCTCGTCGAGCTGCTCGTCATCGATCGACAGCTCGGTGAGGGTGAGACGCCATTCGTGAAGCGCGGCGTCGAGCGCGTCGACGGCGTCTTCGAGCAACTCCTGGCAGTGCGCGGCCGACGACGCGGCCTCGTCACGCCGCGTGGCCGCGAGCGCAAGCGGGTCGGCGAGCGCATGCAGCACGCCCTCCGCCGTGGCCAGCGTCGCGGCGAGCGCCAGCGCCCGCTCGACGTCCTGGGCGCGGACCGCGAGCCGGCCGGCGAGCGCGTCGAGCGCCGCCGGGTCGAGCGTCGGAGCATCGAGGCCGATGGTCTTCAGCAGGCTCGCGAGCCGCTGGACGGCGGCGGCGACGGAGCGCTCAGCCTCCTCCAGGGCGGCGCGCTCCTCGCCGACGGAGTCGCTGGCCTGCTGCGCCTCGCCGGCGACACGCGTGGCGGCGTTCGTCGCTCGCGTCGCCCGCCGCTCGGCATCCTCGCATTCGCGCGCCCGCGACTCGAGGAGTCCGACCGCCTTGTAGGCCTCGGATCCGACCAGCTCCAGGTGCTCTTCGCTCACGCGGCGGTGGTCGGCGTCGACCCGACGGAGCGTCGCTTCGGCCGCCGCGAGGGCCTCGCCCGCCGCCTCGTGCTCCTCGTCGCGCGCACGGGCGGCTGTGCGGGCGCGGTCGTATTCGCCGGCGGACGTCTTCAGCAGGTCGCCGCGGACCGCGAGCAGTCCGCGGGCATACGCGCGGCTCTCACCGCTGACCAGGCGGACGATCTGGGCGCGCGCGTCGCGCAGCTCGTCGTACTGGCGCTGAAGCTCGTGCAACTGCTCGAGCGCATCACCGAGCTTGCGCACGAGCGCCTCGTCGACCGCGGGCAGCGCTCCGGACAGAAGCGTCGACAGCCCCTTGACGTTCAGGGTGTCGGACAGCTTCGGCTTGCGCAGCTGCCGGATGACCTCGAGCATCTGCTCGTACAGCTCGGCGGTGGCGAACGGGACCAGCTGCGCGCGCAGCGCCTCCTTGTAGGCGCCCGGTCCGTCGTGCAGCGCACCGCCGGCACCGAGCTGCGTGACGAGATCGCTCTTGACCACGGGCTGCGTGCCGTCGTCGCCGACGGTGCGCGTGAGGTGCAGATCGGCGCCGACGCGAAGCGCGGTCGTGAAGTACCAGCGGTCCTTGATGCCGTCCCCGCTGCGGGTCGCCTCCAGCCCGAGTCCGCAGGTCAGGTAGCGCTCGGCCCCGTCGTCGTCGATGGTCCGGAACTCGGCCCAGACGTACCCGATCCGCTTCGTCGCCCGGCGGTCCGGATACGCGTCGGTGCACTCGATCAGGTTCCAGCGCATCGTCTTGGCGGACGACGCGAACGGGTCGAGCTTGCGCGGCGTGATGTCCCCGTCCAGGACGAACGGGATCAGCAGCTCCAGGGCCTTGCTCTTGCCTGAGGTGTTGCGGCCGCGCAGCGCCAGCCGCCCGTCCTCGACGGCGAACTCCTGGTCGGCGTACTCATACAGCCCCACGATGCCGAGGCGGTGGGGGCGAAAGCGGGCGGTGCTCACGACAGCTCCAGTTGGGCGGGCGCGTGGCGGTGGCTGACGGCGGCCCGGTAGCGGCGGGCAAGGGGGAGGACGCGGATGTCCTCGCCGCCGGCGAGGCGCGTGACGAGGCGCAGGTCGCTCAGCACGTCGAGCGCATCGCGACACGCCCGGCCGACGACTTCGGGATCGCCGGCGTCCCAGGCCGTCCAGTGCTCGGCGTGGCGCTCCAGCAACGCGCGGACGAGAGCGTGTTGCTCCTGCGGCGCGATCGACGTCCCGGCTCCGGCATCCCGCGCGCACAGCTCGGGAAGCAGAAGCAGCGCGAGCTGCTTGACGTGCCCGCGGGCGGGAAAGGGGCGGTCGGTCAGCTCCCGCCCGGTGGCGACGAGCGCCGTGCCCTCGCGGCGGCGCTCCACGGCGAGGCCGGTGATGCCTGCGGCGAGCCCTTCGAGCCGGGCCCGCTGCGCGAGGAAGTAGATGCGGTCCTCCTCGCCGAGGTCATCCAGGTACAGGACCGGATCCTCCACGAGCGCCCGGACCAGGCGTCGTGAACGGGCGCGGCCCGCGAGGTCGCCGCCGCCCTCCGCTGCCGTCTCGAGCTGGTGCGGCTCCGTGGCCTCGGCGGTGCGGACCGGGTCGGCGAGCAGGAGGGCGAGCCGCCGGCGATGCACGTCGTAGAACGCCTCGTCGTCGCTGTCGAGCTCCCCGGCGGCACCCGACCGCAGCTCCAGCACGCCCGCGCCCGTGAAGAACTCGATGCCGTCGGCGAGCGCCATCCGGTCCGCTCGCGCGCGCCAGTCCAGCACCACGCCGAGGGTGCGCGCGTGGATCAGGACCTCTTCGGCGAGCGCGCCGAGCGGGACCTGGGTCCAGGTCCGGCGCTCCAGGACGCCCGCCACGACGCAGGCCAGAAGGCAACCGCGCTTGTTCAGGACCCGGCGTTCGTCGACGGGCTTGGAGCGTTCGTTCGCACTGCGGGGAGACAGCCGCAGGGGCCGGGCGCCGGCGAGCGTGACGTGCTTGGAGAGGTGGGCGGTGTCCGCCGTGATCGTGAGGGTCGCGCCGAGCTGGTCGCGCGCGATCGCGACGAGCTGCTCGCGGTGCCGGCGGGCCAGCGCCAGCTCCGGGTCCCGGTGCGTCAGGACCTGGCGCTCCAGCAGGGCGCGCATCGCCCGCAGGCGCTCCTCGGCGGCGGCCTGGACGACCGCGTCCGGGTTCACGGCTGCACCTCGATCGCGTAGTCGGGGCAGTCGAGCTGCCCGTGCTCGGCCGCGATCGTCGTACGCCGTCCGTCGCTTGGCGGGACGAGCCGCACCCGGAGCCGGCCGTCCGCGGTCGTGGCGCGTCGCGCGCCGTCCCGCTCGCGCGGCTGTGCGAACGCGCGCGAGAGCAGGCCGAGCAGGTGGTCGAGCTCCACCGGGTGCAGGCGATGCAGCTCGCTCATCCGCAGCGTCTCGCCGGCGCGGAGGCGCTCGAGGAGCCGACCGAGGTGTTCCTGCTCGGCGGCCTGTTGCGCGCGGACACGATCGGCGAGTCGTGTGTTGAGCGCGAGACGGGCGGGCGTCCCCGCGCCGGGCGTCCGCGTCCCCGGGGTGCGCAAGTGGGCGGCGACCGTGATCGCGGGTGCGTCCCGCCAGGCGGTGGATCCCGGGTTGGTGAGCTGGCCGGCGTCGCGCTCGGCGCCGCCGACGTGACGCGGCGCGCGCAGCCCCGTCGCCACGGCCAGGCACGCCGGTGCGGTCGCGCTGTCGGCCGCCGCGACGATCCGCGCCAGGCTGTCCCACGCCGCGGCGCGGTCACGGCGGCCTGCGGCGCGGTCGATCAGCCGCTCGGCGATGTCGATCACGGCGCGGATGGCGTCCAGCAGCTTGGCGGTCAGCAGCGCCCACGGGGCGTCGGTCGAGCCCGACTCGCCGAACCACGCGCGGACGCCGTGCCAGCGCGCCTCGAGCGCGCGGCGCGCCTGGGCGACGAGCTGCTCCTCGGTGAGGTCGCCGATCGCCGGCGGCAGCGGGCGCACGCTGAGCGCTAGGTCGATCAAACGGGTGACGCCGAGCGCCTCGACCTCCGCGATCGACGCGAAGATCGGCTCGGCGTGCCGGCGCAGATCGCGATGGAACCCCTGCAGGTAGGCGACGATCACGTCCTGCTGCGCGACGAACTCGTCGCTCGTCACCTGGTCGGACGCAGTGAAGGCCTGCAGCTGCGTCATGAAGTCCGTCGCTCCCTGGCGCAGCGCGCTGATCGCGTCGGCGACGGTCTCGAGGTCCTCGCCCAGGCGGCGCGCGTCCGGTTCGTCGTCACGCAGCGCCGCCGCGATGCGGGCCAGGGCGTCGCGGATGCTCAGCAGCCGCCCGGACTCCAAGGCGCCGATCTCCTCGCCGAGGTTGTCCAGCTCGGCCAGCAGCCGCTCCACCCGCTCGCCGGCCGGGGTGATGTCGTAGACCGATCGTTTGCGCCGCCACTCCTGCGCCGACGTCACCACGCGCGTGTCCGCCCGCGCCGTCAGGACGCCTTCGCCGACCAGGCGTTCGAGCGTCCGATCGAGGACCTCGTCCTCGAGCCCGGCCCCGAACTCCGTCGCGAGCCGCTGGCGGACGTCATGCGGCGAGAGCTGCCACCCGATGTCCCGGGTCTTGTTCAGTAGGAAGACGCGCATCACGCGGCGATAGCGCTCCGCGTGCTCGCCGACCGCGTAGCTGACCTCCCGGCGCTCTGGCAGACCCGAGTCCGTCATGAAGATCGTGGTGTCCGCAAGCGGGAGCATGTTCCCCCTGGGTCGCCTGCCGTCACGGTGATCTGACGGACAGCCGTGGCCGGACGGCTTCGGGTCGGTCGGACTTTCATCGAGCGGGCGACGATACGCGTGGAGGCGGTCGGAAGGGCGAGGGGGCGTCCGTCCGCCGGAGCGCGAGCAAACTCGGCCATGGGGCCGGCCCCGAGCGATCAGTCGTACGCGTGGGGAGCGGCCAGAAGTACGAGCGCTGCTGTGTCGGGCGGCGAGATCGAGGAGTCGGCGTTCGCGCAGCTCAGCGATGTGCTGGTCCAGGCGGGGCGTGCCCTGGCAGCCGGCTCTCGACAGGTCGCGTGGACCACCGAGCATCGGGGTCGCGCTCCTTCGGGACAAGCTCGTGGGAGAAGGGCGACCACTGAAGCTTCGGCACGATGTCCCACAGCGCGTGCGCCCGCGTGTCGCTCGATGAGGAGCCTCAGGCATGATGCATTCCCTTGGATCGACCGATACGACCTATGCGTCGGTGCTCCGACGAACCGTCGAGGGCGCTGATGAGCGGCAGCTCATCGACTCTTGAGCCGATGAGCGACGAGTCATGAGCGAGCAACTTCTGATCCTTTCGGAGACCGCCGACCACGTTCGCGTCACCGTCGTGCTGGACTCGGCGATGAACTATGCACTCGCGCACAACGGCATCTCACCGTTGAAGGCCATCGTGGTCGAGAATGGGTCGGCCGAGATACTCAGCGACCTGAGCATCGAGATCAAGCTCTCGGGCGCGGCGCCCGGCCGTATCGCCGAGCCACTGAGGTCGCGGCTGCCGGACGTGGACGCCGGCGAGACACTCGAGTTGCCAGGGCACGGGGTGCGATGGGCATTCGACACGGCGGCGTTCGCGCAACTCGACGAAGCGGCCAGCGCGCTCGTCACTGTCCACGTCTTCGACGCGACTCGTTCGTTCAAGTCGTCAGGCACGATGCGGCTGCTGGCACGTGACGAGTGGTGGTGGCACGCGCCCGAAGAGTCACTTGCGGCGTTTGTCACACCGCGCGCACGTGCCATCCAGGATCTGATCGGCGAAGCTAGCGATCTGCTTGGGGAGCGCACCCGGGATCCGTCGGTCCAGGGTTACCAAGGTGGTACAGATCGCGCTATGGCGATCGCGGGTGCGATCTACGACGCCATGCAGGCGCGACGTATCCGTTACATCAACCCTCCGGCGTCGTTCGAGGGCGACGGACAGAAGATCCGGCCGTCGCACGAGGTTCTGGTCGACCGGTGGGGTACCTGCCTCGACCTGGCAACGACGTACGCCGGGGCGCTCGAGCACGCCGGCCTGCACCCGGTCTTGGTGCTGTGCGCGGAGCATGCGTTCGCCGGACACCTCCTTGAGCAGCAGCAGCTCCCCGAGATGGTGGTGCGGGACCCACGGGTCATCCTCAACTACGTCGAGGCGGGCCTGTTCGTGCCGGTGGAGACGACGGCTCTCTGCGAGCGCGAGACGCCACAGACGTTCGACCAGGCTGTGCAGGCAACACGTGAGGCAGGTTGGTGGACCCACGACCTAAGCAGGGTGCGGTGTCTCGTCGACATCGCGGCCGCCCACCGAGCGGTCCGACCGCTGCCCGCCGTGACAGTCGAAGGCGGCGTGCGCGTGGTCGAGGTCGACAGGCCCAGGCAGCCATCACCGCCGGTCCTCCGCCCGGTCGTGAGGACGGCCCCAGCCGAGCCGCCACCCCGCGGAGGCGGAGCCTCTGCGCAGGTCTACCCACCGCGTGTCGAGCGGTGGCGCAGCTCGCTGCTGGACTTGAGCTTCCGGAATCCGCTCTTGAACATGAAGACGCGGCGCACGGCGCTAGAGCTTCACGTCCCTCACGGTGCGTTACCGAAGCTCGAGGACATGCTCTTCGACGGTCAGGCCATGACGCTCGTCCCGCACGACCAACTCGCCGACATCCACCGACAACGCGGCGCGCGGACTGCCCAGGACATCGATGCGGCGACGCTGACGGCGATGATGACCGACGAGCGCGTGCTGTTCAGCGCGTGCTCCGAGGCGTCGTATTCCACGCGACTGCGCGGGATCCAGCGTCGCGCCAAGACGATCCTCGAAGAGACCGGCGCGAACAACCTGTTCCTGACCCTCGGGATGCTCGAATGGGAGGACGCCCGGCGCCACGCCAAGGCACCACTGTTCTTGCTGCCGGTGACGCTCAAGGCGCAGCGCGGCCGCGCGTACACCGTCCAGATCGACGACGGCACCTACCCACAGCCGAATCAGTGCCTGCTGGAAAAGCTGCGGATCGGCCGTGGCCTCTCGATCCCCGACTTCACCACCCCGCAGAACGACGACTCCGGGATCGATCTCGCGGGATCGCTCCAGGCGATCCGTGTCGCGCTGCTCGACGCGCGACTTCCGTTCAGGGTCGAGGAGAGCGCGCACTTGACGCTCGTCCAGTTCTCCACGCTGCAGCTCTGGCAGGACCTGTCTGAGAACTGGGAGACCTTCCTCCAGAATCCAGTTGTTCGACACCTCGTCGAGACGCCGACCAATTCCTTCGTCGACGACGCCACGTCGCCGGTACCCCGCGACGCCGAAGCCGAGACCTATTGCCCGATTCCGATCGACGGAACGCAGTTGACGGCGGTGAGCCTGGCCGCTGCCGGGCGCTCTTTCGTCATCGAAGGTCCGCCCGGGACCGGTAAATCGCAGACCATCACGAACCTGATCGCCAACGCCCTCGCGGCGGACAAGACCATCCTGTTCGTCGCCGAGAAGCAGGCCGCGCTGGACGTCGTGCGCCGGCGGCTGGACGACGTTGGTCTGGGGGAGCTCTGCCTCGACCTTCACGGTAAGGCCCAGACCTCGGACAACATCCGCAAGCAGCTCCGTGGGGCTCTCCACCTGCAGACGACCAGCAACGCGCATGCGTGGGAGACCGTGCGGTCACGACATCGCGCCGCGGTCGGCAATCTCTCGCGGTATCCGCTTGGGCTCCATGAGCCCGGTGGCGCCGGGTTCTCGGCGTGGACTGCGCGTCAGACGCTGCTCGCGTTGGGGAACGGGCCTGACGTTGAGATCCCAGCGGCGGTCGTCGCTGCCAACCTGAACGCGGACGAGCTCTACGAGGCCGCTCGCGAGCTGACCCACGCCCTGTACGACCTCGGCACGAGCGTGGCCGACCATCCGTGGCGGCTCGCGCGGCTGGAGGACCTCGACGAGCCCGGGATCCGCGAGGGTGTCTCCGCACCGATTCGCACACTGTCGGGAGTCCTTCTCCGCGCGACCGGCGGTCGGCTCGCGGACCTGCTCGCCGTGGCCGCCAGCGATCACGAATTGCGTGCGATCGGCCGCTGGCTCACGTCGGCAGAGGCAGCCCGGCCGTTCGTGGACACGACCGTGCTCGCCGTGGCCGGCGGCGACGCTTGGCGTCTCCGCGTCGAGGACGCGCGCGCCGCGATGCGGAGGCTGAGGACCGAAGCCGCGCCGGTGCTGACGATCTTCGTTTCCGCGTTCATCGACGCGGTGGACGTCTCGACGCTGCTCGAGGCGGCCCGTGTTGCGGATGGGAAGCTGCTGAAGGGGAAGCCACGCAAAGCGGTGATTGCCGGCCTCTCGCCGGTGATGGTGCCGGAAGCGACGATCGATGCCGCCACTTTGACCACGATGCTCGAGCGTCTCGTCGCCCTTCGCGTGCAAGCGCGTGAGACCGTCGAGCAGACTCGCCAGCTCGGTGGGATCGTCCTGCCGGCGGACTGGAATCCGCTGGACCCGGACGCGCCCGCGATGTTCGAGCGCCAGGTGGCCGCCATCGAGACCTCCGTCGCTTTCCTTGCGCAGGTTCCCGCGGCACTCGACGTGCTGGCAGGTGCTCGTCCCGACGACTTCCCGGAAGACGCCGCGGGGCAGGTCGATGCGTTGCTCACTGCCTGGGCTGAACTGCGGAGCGCGGTGCACGCGACGCCCGAATCGCTGGCCATCTGGCTGGGTGCTGATGAGCGGCTGGTCGATGCCCTGCGCGCCGCCCTGCCGGTGTGGAGCGCCGACGCCGGCACCGGGTTGGTGCAGCTGGGCCGTTGGTCTCAGATGTACTCGCGCATCGCCCGGCTGGAGCACGCGGGGCTGACCGAGTTTGCCGCCCGAGCGATGGCCGGCGCGATCGCGCCCGACGGCGTCGAGGACGTGCTCCGCCGCAGCGTCGCGCGGGCCGCGCTCCAGGAACGGCTCGCGTCGCCGGCTCTGGCTGGGTTCGACGGTGTCGTCCGGGATCGGACGATCGAGCGCTTCGCCCTCGCCTCGGACGAGATGCGGCGGGAC
>DATAZX010000015.1:0-13322 GCA_036271815.1 Solirubrobacteraceae bacterium | reverse complement strand
TCTGACCTACTTCGGTGAGTAGCGTCGGGTCGTGGGCGGTGAGGGGCCGGGTGGTGCTGCGGCCGCGTGTTGGAGAGGCGGAAGTGGCGCGACGGGACGTGTTGGTCGCGTCGACGCGGCGGGTGGGGCGCTGTTGTGTGTGTGGGATGTGGTGTTCGGGGTCGTCGAGGCGGGCGGTGCGGCCACGGGTCGTCGTCGGTTGTGCTGCGGGTGCTTGGGTCAGGGGTCGGGGCGTGCGAGCGCGGCGTGGTAGGTCGCTGTGAAGGCGTCGAGGTAGCGGAAGTTCTCGCTGAGGTGCAGGATCGTTTGGCGTGCGGAGTGCGTGATGCGGGCCGGAACGTTGAAGAGGATGCGTCGTAGCGCTTTGGCGTGACGGCGCAGCGGTGTGTCGTCAGGCGCGTCGGGGCAGGCGCCGGCGGCGGGGCTGATGTCGCAGACCAGGGCGGTGATGTTCAGCGCCAGCAGGCAGCATGTGAGCCAGAGGCGGTTGGCGTCCAGGTTGGCGGAGGGCAGGTGGCGCAGCGGCTGGCCGAGCTTTGCGTCTTTGAAGCGTTCCTCGATCTGGGCGCGCTGGCGGTGGAAGTGCTCGACGTCGGTCGTGGTCTTCTGCTCGGCGGGGATGTCGGTGACGATGAAGCTGTAGGCGAACGTGCTGTCGCGCCGGCCGTCGAGGACCATCTGCAGTTGGTCGGCGGGGATCGTGCTGCGCCGTCGTGCGCGCGGGTTGCCGGCACGCAGCTCGGCGGCGCTGACCGTGACGCGACGCACGACCAGTCGCAGCGGCTCGTGCCCGAAGCCGGTCGGCGTGAAGGAGGTCTCGGCGACCTGCGCGCCACGCATCGCGGTCGCGTCGGCCCAGGCGTCTTGGGGGATCTCGCGCAGCGCGCGCCACATCGTCGTGGTGCGTGGCGCGGACATGCTGAAACGCACCTGCTGCTCGCGCATCTCGTTCATCAGTTCGGCGCTGTAGAAGCCGCTATCGACGCGCGTGGCGACCGGGCCGTGCCCGGCGGGCAGCAGCTTGGCGGCGCGAGCGATCATCGCGGCGGACTCCTTGGAGCTGATCCGGGCGCGGTTGGCGCCGACCAGTTCGCTGGTCAGCGAGCGTCCGCGCTGCGCCCACGTCACGACGTAGGAGCAGTACCCCAGGGCACCGTTGTGGCCGCGAGCGGCGCCCTCCTTCCTACGCCCGTAGACCTCGGTGTCGGTCGCGTCGAGGTCAAACGTGACGTCCTCGCCGACCTCGCGGCCGGCCTCACGGTCCAGGCGCTCGGCGACACGCGCTTGGGCGCGCTCGATCGCGCGGATGTGACTGCGTCGAAAGCGCCTGGCGAGCTGGCGAGCCGTCGGCGCCGACGGCGTGTCGGCGACCGCGCGCAGCACGGCGCCCGCTCGGTCGCCACGGACATCCTGGACATCGTCAAAGCACTCCGCTCCGGCGATCTGACACTCCGCCAGCGACATCACCAGCGCCCCGGCCGACAGGCCGCGGCGGCGGCGCTTGACCGCCCGCGCCGTGCGCACGACCGCAAGCTCGGCGTCGATCAGCTCGACCAGCCGGGTGCGGCGCGCCAGCGCGCCGACGATCGCAAGCCCCGCATACGGCGTCAGGTTCGGATCGTCCGCGCGGATCACGAGCCGTCCGGGGCTCGTGGCATCGTTATCGGCGTTCACCCGCAAGGTGACGCCACCTCACCGTCAAGGATCGTTCTCACACCCCGAAACCTGACAGTGCAGGCGGACGGAAAGCCCCGCGTTTGCGGGGCTTTTCCATGTCAGGCCCGACCAGCGCTCCATCGCAGCGCTACGCCTGACGCCCACTACCCACCGATCTCGGTCTGAGGGCCATACGGCTTCCACTCAGCCGGCGCGCTCATCGCCCCCGCGATGCTCTCCCTCGCCGGGCTCTGCCCACCACTCCCGCGATGAAGTCCACGTTCACCGACCCACGGAAACGTCAGGAGCCCCTCATTTTGCACGCCTCCCTGGATCAGACATGAGCCGCGTCGTATCGATCCCGTGGGCCGTTGTCGGCATCTCGCCGGACGATCGCGAGATCCGGGTCGGATTTCGAGGTCCACACGTTCCTCCGTTTCACGGGGGTGGTCCTTACGGAGACCGATACGGAGGTGCTGTTGGAGATCAACGGCGAGCTCGACGCTCCCGCGGGTGGTTGGACCGCGCCAGGAGAGTCGAGAACCGAGACGAGCTCGTCCGGGAAGGGTGGGTCGGAGGCCGTCAGGGCCGGTCTCGGGGGAGGTGTGGTGGGCGGAGGCGGAGGACAGGCGGCGGCCGGTGCTCGTCGTCACGCGCGGCGACGCGATCCCCGTCCTCACACGACTCGTCGTCGTGCGCGTGGGGTGACCGTCCTCGCACCGCGCGTGCTCGTCGAGAACACAGCGACCAGCGAGTGACTACTACGTTATGCACATGCGACCTGCCTTCACACTCGTCCTGACCGCCGCCGCCACCGCCGTGCTCGCCCTCACTGGCTGTGGGGGATCGTCGAACGGCGGGCCGTCCGGCACGGCTCCGGCGAGCAGCGGGGGACCAGCGGCGGCGAGCCCGTCCGCCAACCCCAAGCAGGCGGTGACCGCGGCGCTCACCAAGCTCACCCGTGAGCCGCACCGCCAGCGCCTGCTGATGAAGACCGACATCGTCACGCACGGCGTGCCGGCCGCCGCGGCGTCCGCGTTCGGGCGTGCGACGACGATCACCGCACACGGCGACTTCGAGAGCGCCCGGCGCGTCAGCCTCGTCGAGAGCGTCCCGCCGACGCTCACCGACGCGCACTTCGTCCTCTACGACGGCGCGTCCTACATCGCGACCGACGGGGTGCACTTCCAGCGGCTGAAGGGGGCGCTGGCGACCTCCGTCAGCGGACTCGCGGAGCTCGGCGCGGACCGGATCGCGAAGTACATCATCGGGGTGCGAGCGCTCGGCACGACGACGATCGCGGGCAAGAGCGTCGCGCACTACCGCGCGGCGGTCGACGCGAAGGGGGCCAAGTCGCTGACGCACAGCGTCGGCGGCCCGCTGGGCGCGCTCACCGACGCCGTCGACGTCGGCAGCAGCCGGCTCGACGTCTACATCGACGCGGCCACCGGCCAGATCGTTCGCACCGTCACGATCGCCAGCAGCACGTTCGACCTCGCGAAGATGCCCCCGAGCCTCGGATCGGGGTTGAAGGGCACGCTCGCGATGCACCAGCGCATCACCTCGGACATCTCCGACCCCGGCGCCAAGATCACCGTCGAGCGGCCGCACACGAGCGGCCGGGCCCTTCAGTCGCCGAGCGCCTCCGCCCCCGGCGACGCCCCCGACGCTGGCGACGGCGCCGCGATCAACTAGCCGTGGCGAAGCGCCGCACGAACGCGAGCGCCGCGTCGCAGACCTCGCGCCAGCCGGAGTCGATCGTCAGCGCATGGCCGCGACCGGCGATCTTCTCGATCTCGGTCACGCCCTCGTTGCGCTTCTGCTTCTTGTAGGACGCGTTGACGATCGCCCACGGCACGGTGTTGTCCTGCTCGCCGGAGATCAGCAGCAGCGGCCCGCGGGCGGGGTTGCGGCTGTTGACCTTCGCCTCGGTCCACGGGTTCAGGTTCGCGCTCGCGGCCTGGAACAGCGGCGCGCCGGGGGCCGGCACCGCGAACGTGTCGTAGAGCTGCTTCGCCTCGTCCTCGCCGACGGCGTTGGCGAAGCCGAAGCGAAACTGCTCGAAGGTGAGCGGCACGGCGCGGTGGCGGTTGGCCGGGTTGTGCAGGGCGACCGATGCCGACTTCAGCGCCGAGATCGGCAGCGGCAGCACGCCGCGGAAGGGCGCGGGGTCGACCGCCACCGTGACGGCCGAGCAGCCGCGCCCGGCGAGGATCTGCGCCAGCAGCCCGCCGAAGGAGTGCCCGACGACGGCCGGCCTGCGCTCGAGCTTGCCGATCAGCTCCTCGAAGTGGTCGGCCACCTGGCCGACCGTCTTGTCGGCGAAGACGTCGGGGTGCTCGTGCGCCTCGCGGACCGTCTCGGGATCGTCCGGCCAGCCGGGCATGAGCGCGGCGTAGCCGGCTTCCTCGAACACCGCGGCCCAGCGATCCCAGCTGCTCGGCAGCAGCCACAGCCCGTGGACGAACACGACCGGCGTCAGCTGCGACGTGTTCGCGCGTTCGATCTGCTCCGCCTCGTGCTGGGTGATCGTCGTCATCCGGATCTCCTGGGTGGTGCGTGGCCGCCGCGGGAACGATGCGGGTGAGCGCCATCATGCCAAGCGCGCACCCCCGCGCCCGCGGACGGTTGCGCGCGTACGTACGTACGCGCGGGCCATCCGTCCGACCCCACCCCTACGGTGCATCCAGTCCGTCCTTCTTCTCGAGCGCCAGGGAGCCGCAGATGCCGCTCTGCTTCATCGAACCGCAGGACGCGATCCGAGTGATCGCGGAATCGGTGGGCCGCGAGGCTCGCAGGCAGCTGCTCGGCGAGATCGTCCGCGCGTGGGTCGACGAGATCCCCGAGAACGAGCTGGCCTCGCACTACGCCAAGGCCGTGCAGGACCTCGACGAGCACGACCTGTCGATGCTCGCCGCATGGCACGCGTCGCTCGAGGTCGGTCATCCGATCGCCAACCGCGAGTTCCTCGTCAACGCCTTCCCGAAGCTCGGGGAGAACCGCCGCGAGGCGCTGAAGATCGCCGCCGGCTTCCGCGGCGAGGAGGCGTTCGACGCCGGCGTCGCCGAGGAGCAGGCGCTCGAGACCGTGCTGCCGCACCTGTCCAGGGAACGCTGCCGCGCGCTCGCGACCGAGTGCGTGGAGCTCTACCTCTGGGACCGGCTCGGCGGCGACAACTGAGACCGTCGCGCGCCCGCGGGCGCGGCGCCGGCGATCAGCGCCGCTTGCGGCCCGGGACCTCCGTGCGGCGCAGCACGTCGTAGCGGCCGACGCCCGTCCGGCCCTCCATCCGCCACTGGAAGAACGCGCTGTCCAGGCGCTGCTCGCCGAGGTCGATCGACGTGCCGCACAGCACCTCGCCGGCCATCCGGTGCCCGCGCTCGTCCTCGTCGCTCATCCACAGCTCGAGGCCCGCGCGACGCTGGTGCAGCTCGCCGTCGTACGTCGTGGAGAGCCGCGGCTCGGCGATCTCGACGGGCTCGCCGCCCTCGAAGAGAAAGCCGCCGAGCGCCTCGTCGAGGTGGCCCTTGGACTTCGCCGGGCGGACCGCGGTCAGCGTCACGGCGCGGTCGTCGTCGAGCCACGCCGAGACGGTCCGCGACAGCTCGATCCTGCCCCAGTCGGGATTGCCCCACAGCTGGCCGCGCTGGCCCAGGCAGCGCACCTGGTGGGTGCGACCGCCGTGGCTCGCCGTGCCGGTGACGCGGCAGATCTGGTCGTAGCCCTGCATGCCGCCGGTCCGCGCCACCGCCGCGTCGGCATCGATCGCGGCGGGCGCCGAGCAGGCCTCGAAGCGCAGGTCCATCGCCCCGCCCTCGTCGGCGTAGGTCACCGTCCAGGCTTCGAGCGGCTCGACGACGGTCGCGTGCACGCCGGCCGCGCGGACGGAGTCCCAGGTCGGGGGATCGGCACCCGCGCCCGCGGCGCCCGTGCCCCGGCCGGCGTCCGCACCCACGGCGCTCGCGCCGGCGGCTCGTGCACCCAGTCCCGCGCCCGCGCCCGCACCTCCTGCGCTCGCGGCGACCGGCTTGTCGCCCGCGTACAGGACCGCGAGCCCGCCCGAGCCGTCGATGCCGTGGCTGACGCGGGCCAGGCCGTACAGCTTCGCGGCGGGATCGCCGAACGCGAACGTCACCGCGTCGCGAAACGACGCGTCGTCCGGCTCGGGCACGTGCAGGCGGTCGTCCTCGGGCTCGACGGTCATGGCAGCTCCGTGCGGCGCGGATCGATCTCGGTCGCGCTGCCGTCGACGACGTCGTCGCTGCCGGGCCCGCGCCGGCGCGGACGGCCGGGGGGAACGCCGAAGGAGGAGAACATGCGCGCCTGCGCGCCGCCCGCCGCGCGTGCGACCAGCCGCCCGGCGAAGCGCTTGAGCAGCACGCGGCGCACGATCGCGCGCGTCGGCGGGAGCAGCAGGATGACGCCGAGGATGTCGCTGAGGAACCCGGGCGTCAGCAGGAACGCGCCGCCGAAGATCACGAGCACGCCGTCCATCACCTCGCGGCCGGGCGCGCGTCCCTCGGCCAGCGCGGCGTTGAAGCGCGTCCAGGCCGCGCGCCCCTGCGAGCGCATCAGCGCGGCGCCGAGCACGGAGTCGGCGATCAGCAGGGCGATGGTCGGCAGCACGCCGATCGCCTCGCCGATCTGGATGATCACGTAGAGCTCGGCGATCGGGACGACGACGAAGAGCAGCAGCAGGATCGGCATGGCCCAGAAGGCTACGTGAGCGCGTGCGCGCGCCCGTTCCGGCAGGTCCCGGCAGGCGCCCGCCGGCACGCCGGACGCGAGCTCAGGCCGGCGCGGCGGCCGGCACGATCAGCACGCCGGACAGCCGGTGCAGGCCGACGTACTCGATCAGCGCCTTGATGTCGGGTTGCGCGCCCTGCAGCAGCAGCTGGCGACCGGCCTTGCGCAGGCGCCGCGCGAGCATCGCGAGATCGAGCATCAGCGAGGGGTCCGCGAAGGCGAGCTCGGAGAGGTCGACGAGCACGTCGGCGGGGGCGCTGATCGCCTGCGAGAGCGCCTGGCGGCGCAGCGATTGTGTCGAGCGGCACTCGTCGCCGCAGCAGCGCAGGATCGGCGGGTTCTCGACGTAGGAGACGATGCGCGACAACCTACCTCAAGAGTGGCCGGACGCCAGGCTCCGAAAGACTAGAATCGACTGCATGGCAACTCTCGAAGAGATCGAAGAGGCACTCACCAACGTCATCGATCCCGAGCTCGGTCTGGACTTCGTCGAGCTGGGCCTGATCTATGGCATCCAGCAGGACGCCGGCAACGTCCACGTGACGTTCACGCTGACCACTCCCGCGTGCCCGATCGGCCCGCAGATCACCGAGCAGATCGAGGAGTTCGTCGAGCCGCTCGAGGGCGTCAACTCGGTCAAGAGCTCGATGGTGTTCGATCCGCCGTGGTCGCCGGAGAAGATGAGCGAAGACGCGAAGTTCGCGCTCGGGTTCTGAGCCCGCTCGCCCGGCGGCGCGCCCTGCGCGCCGGCTTTCGTAGACCCGCCCGCCGTCGCAGCGCCGCCTCCGTCGCGGCGGGGCTGGCCGTCGCGGTCGCGCTGCTGGTGCCCGCCGGCGCGCAGGCCGCGACCGAGCTGACCGGGCGCCTGCTCGTCACGACCGCACCGCGCGCACCCGCGCAGGCGGCCGCGATCCTCGACCTCGACGGCGTCAAGCTCGCCGGCGCGCAGGTCCCGCAGATCGGCCTCGTCTCGGTGCGCCCGGCCGGCCACCTCGGCCTCGCGGCCACCGCGCGCCGGCTGCGCGAGCTGCCCGGCGTGCGCAGCGTCGAGCTCGAGCATCGCCACCAGCTGCGCTTCCTGCCCGACGACCCCGCGCTCACGACGCCAGAGACCGCGCCCGGGACGGCGCCCGGCACGCCGCAGGAGTGGTGGGTCGCCCGCATGAACCTGCCCGCCGCCTGGGACCTCGAGCGCGGTGACAAGGCGAAGGTCGCGATCATCGACACGGGCATCGACTCGGGCCATCCCGAGCTGTCGGGCAAGATCGACCAGGCGATCGACAACGACGCCAAGCCCGGCGACGGACCCGCCACCGGCGACGAGAACGGCCACGGCACGCACGTCTCGTCGCTCGCCTGCGCGGCGGGCGACAACGGCATCGGGATCGTCGGCTCCGGCCTGAACTGCCGCCTGCTGATCTTCAAGACCGACCTCAGCGACGGGTCGATCGCGCGCTCGATCGTGCAGGCCGCCGACATGGGCGCCGACGCGATCAACATGAGCTTCGGCACCGACGGCAACGCGCCGGCCGGCAAGGCGATCTCCGACGCGGTCGACTACGCCTACGCCAAGAACGTCGTGCTCGTCGCGGCCGCCGCCGACAGCCCGGTGCAGGAGCAGGGCGACCCGGCCAACGTGCTGCAGCCGGCCGGCACGGGCTCGGACCTCACGAAGGGCCTCGGGCTGTCGGTCACCGCGGCGAACTTCGCCGACCAGCGCGCGCCGTTCGCCGGCCTCGGGTCGGAGATCTCGCTGGCGGCCTACGGCGCCTACGACGAGCAGCTCGGCCCGGCGGGGCTGATCGGCGCGTTCCCCGGCAACCCGACCGAGCTCGAGGCCGGCGGGGGCCTGTTCTCCGGCGACGCGGGCTGCGCGTGCCGCACGCAGATCGGCGGCGACAGCCGCTACGCGTACCTGCAGGGCACGTCGATGGCGGCGCCGATCGTGTCCGGGATCGCCGCGCTCGCCCGTGCGCTGAACCCCGACGCGACCGCGGCCGACGTCATCCGCGTCCTGAAGCAGACGGCCTCGCGGCCGGCCGGCAGCAACTGGTCGCCGGATCTCGGCTGGGGGATCGTCGACGCCGGCGCCGCCCTGACCGCGATGACGACGATCGACCGCACGCCGCCGAGGTCCAAGCTGCGCGGCCCCAAGACGGTGCGCAGGCCGCGCGCCGTCAAGCTGACGTGGTCGGGCTCGGACCCGGCGCTGCCCAAGCTGCATGCGTCCGGGATCGCGACCTACAGCGTCTACCGCTCGACGAATCGCAAGCCCTACAAGCGGATCGAGCGCACGCGCGGCACGTCGACGACGGTCCAGATGCGCGCCGGATCGCGCTATCGCTTCTACACGATCGCGGTCGACAAGGCCGGCAATCGCGAGGCCGTCCCGCACCGGCCCGACCTGTCGGTGCGCGTCGGCCGCTGACGCCGGGTCGCGCCGCACGACGCGTCCGATCGCCGCCGGGCGCCGGCGATCAGGCGCGCGCGCCGCTCTCGGCGGCGGCAAGCGCCACGAGCTGCGCCAGCTCGCTCTGGATCGACGCGGCGAGCTCGTCGAGGTCGAACATCGCGTCGTAGTCGCCGAGCAGGCCGAAGTCCATGTTGCCGTTGTAGGACATGATCGCGATCGACAGCGCGTGGTTGCGCGGCAGGAACGCGATCGGGAAGACGGCGCGCATCTGGCGGCCCTGGACGTAGAGCGGGAACTGCGGCCCGGGCACGTTCGTGACGAGCATGTTGAACAGGCGCGTGGAGAAGTTGATCCGCGACGCCTGGGCGAGCACGGTCGGCGGCGCGAAGTTCTGGACGTTGGACAGCACCTCGGCGCCGATCGCCTGCTTGGACTCCTTGAGGTCGTCCATCGCGCCGCGCACGACCGCGAGCCGGGCGATCGGATCCTCGACCCACACCGGCAGCGGGCCGCGCATCGCCGCGATGCGGTTGCCGGCTGCGCCGCGCTCGTCCTGCGTGCGGATCGACACCGGCACGAGCGCGCGCAGCTCCATGCCCTCGGTGCGCACGCCGCGACCGTGCAGCCAGCGGCGCAGCGCGCCCGCGACGACGGCCAGCACGACGTCGTTGACGGTCCCGCCGAACGCGTTCTTGACGGCCTTGAAGTCGGCGAGCTTGGAGACGACCGCGGCGTAGCGGCGGTGGGGGCCGATCGGGACGTTCAGCGGCGTCTCGGGCGCGGGGTTCAGCCCCGCCCAGACGATCTCGCCGATGCCCTCCGCCGCGACGCGCGCCTCGTGCAGCGCGCGCTCGGGCTTGCGCAGCGCCGCGAACGCCTTCGCCGTCACCGACGCGGACGCCTTCGCCATGCCCGCGACCCCGGCCGTCAGCAGGTCGACGGGGTTGGGGTCGGGCTCGGGGACCCACGGGTCGAGGTCGTCGTCGACCGGCGCCGGCTCCGGCCCGAGGTCGAACAGCACGGTCGCGAGGTCGACCCCGGCGATCCCGTCGATCATCGCGTGGTGGGCCTTGGTCAGCAGGCCGAACGAGCCGTCCTCGAGGCCCTCGATCAGCCACATCTCCCACAGCGGCTTGGAGCGGTCGAGCTGCTGGGAGAACACCCGCGCGCAGAGGTGCATGAGCTGCTCGTGGCTGCCCGGCGACGGCAGCGCGCTGTAGCGGACGTGGTACTCGAGGTTGAAGTCCGTGTCGTCGGTCCAGACCGGGCGGCCCGAGCTCGCCGGCGGGAACGCGAGGCGCTGGCGGTAGCGCGGCACGAGGTGCAGGCGGCGGCGGATCGAGTCGAGGAACTCCTCGTAGGGCGGCACCGGTCCCTCGGCGATCACGAGCGCGCCGACGTGCATGTGCGACTCGGGCCCCTCCTGGGCGAGGAAGGACGCGTCGATCGCCGTCAGCCGGTCGAGGTGGCGGGGTGGCACGCGCAGAGCGTAATGGCCCGTACTCTCCCGCGCATGAGTTCCCGGCTCTCGATCACGGCACCCGCGCTGGTCGCCGTCGCGCTGGCGGTCTGGGGCGTGTGGGGGTTCCCGCTGCCCGCCGCGATCGCGGGCGGTCCCGACAAGCCCGCCGCGACGCGGTCGGCGGGCGCGGCGCAGGCGGCCACGACGACGACCGCGGGCTCCGACGCGATCCCGGCCGCCACGACCGACCACTTCGACGCCTACAACGCGTTCCGGCTGCTGCGCGCCGAGGTGCTGACGTACGGCTGGCGCCCCGCCGGCTCGGCCTCGCTGCGCAAGCTCGCCGTGCGCCTGCGCGGGCTGCTGCCCAACGGGCACTTCGAGTCGATCCCCGGTCATCCGAAGCTGCGCGACGTCGTCGGCTCGATACCCGGGACGGGCAAGGCGATCGTGCTCGGCGCGCACTACGACGTCGAGTCGCACCCGCCGGGCTTCGTCGGCGCCAACGACGGCGCGGCCGGCACGGCGGCGGTCGTCTGGCTGGCCCGCGCGCTCGCCAAGCTGCCGCCGAAGGCCGGCGCGCCGCCGATCGAGTTCGTCCTCTTCGACGGCGAGGAGGAGCCGCCGAACTGCCTGCAGGACGTGGACTTCATCCACTGCGCGCTGCGCGGCTCGAAGGCCTACGCCAAGCGCCACGCCGCGCAGACCCAGGCGATGGTGCTGCTCGACTACATCGCCCAGAAGGTCCATCTGAGCTTCCCGCGCGAGGGCGCCTCGGACCCGACGCTGTGGCAGAAGCTGCGCGCCGCGGCCGCGGCCGTCGGCGTCGGCAGCATCTTCCCGAACCTCGACGCGCCGTTCTCGATCATCGACGACCACACGTTCTTCACGCGCCGCGGCGTCCCGTCGATCGACGTCATCGACTTCGACTACCCGCCGCGCGACGGCCTGCGCGACACGCTCGACAAGGTGTCCGAGGCCAGCCTCGACGCCGTCGGCGAGGCCACCTACCAGCTCATGACGACGTTGCGCGACGGCGGCTGAGCACCGCCCGAGCCGCTTCGCGGGAGTGCCTAGACTTCGCGCCATGGCATTCACCGTCGAGAAGCTGCTGCTCGCCGCGCCGCGCGGCTACTGCGCCGGCGTCGATCGCGCCGTGCAGACGGTCGAGCGCGCGCTCGAGCTGTACGGCGCGCCGGTCTACGTGCGCAAGGAGATCGTCCACAACAAGCACGTCGTCGAGACGCTGCGCGCGCGCGGCGCGATCTTCGTCGACGAGATCGACGAGGCGATCCCCGACGGCGCGACGACCGTCTTCTCCGCGCACGGCGTGTCGCCCGCGGTGCACGCGCAGGCCGCCGAGCGCGGCCTGTCGACGATCGACGCGACGTGCCCGCTCGTGACGAAGGTCCACGTCGAGGCGAGGAAGTTCGCCGCCGACGGCTACACGATCGTGCTGATCGGCCACGCCGGCCACGAGGAGGTCGAGGGGACGATGGGGGAGGCGCCCGAGCACATCGTCCTCGTCCAGACCGAGGCCGACGTCGACGCGCTCGAGGTCGACGACCCGAGCCGCGTCGCGTACATCTCGCAGACCACGCTGTCGGTCGACGAGACGCGCACGATCATCGCTCGCCTGCGCGAGAGGTTCCCCCAGATCACCGGTCCGCGCACGGACGACATCTGCTACGCGACGACCAACCGCCAGTCGGCCGTCAAGCAGATGGCGGGCGCGTGCGACCTGCTGCTCGTGATCGGCTCGCAGAACTCGTCGAACTCGCTGCGGCTCGTCGACGTCGCGCGCGAGCTCGGCACCGAGGCGCACCTCATCGACGATGCCGGGCAGGTCGACGAGGCGTGGCTGGACGGCAAGCGCGTCGTCGGGATCTCCTCGGGCGCGAGCGCTCCGGAGGTGCTCGTCGAGCGGCTCGTCGCGTTCTTCGCCGCGCGCGGCGTCGACGACGTGTCGGAGTTCGAGGTCCTGCGCGAGGACGTCCGCTTCATGCTCCCCAAGCGCATTCGCGAGGACATGGCGGCGCGCGTGTAGCACGCGGGCATGCCAGCCGCGAGTAGTGGGTACGAGCCTGGTCAGTCAACCAGAGGAGTGGCAATGACTGACGAAGCGCAGGAGACCACCGACGAGACCGAGGCCCCCGACGTCTCGGCCGACGCATCCGACGACGCGATCGACATCGGCGACGGTGACGGCGCGATCGACCTCTCGGCGGCCGTGGAGACCGCCGGACCCGACGATCCAGGCGTGCCGAGCGTCGAGGAGCTCGTCAACGATCCGGGTCCGCCGGAGACCCCCGGGCCGGAGTGGGAGCCGCCGGCGCGCGACCCGGATCCGGTGCAGGCCGGCGCCGCCGCCGCGAGCGCGGACGCCGACGGCTGAGACGGGTGCATTCCGCGTGATCGGCCAGTAGGTCGGTCGCGCGATCGCGTTTCGAGAACGGCGCCCCGGAGCATCCGCGGGCGCCGTTCTGCGTTGCGGCCCGGCCTGCGGGCGCGTCGTTGCGGGCGCGGCTACCGCGGCTCGGAGCCGGGCTTGCCGGCGCGCCACGGGGCCGGTCCCGCGGCCGGACCCTGGCGCGGCGGGTTGGCCTGCAGCCAGACCGTCGCCGCGGCCGTCGCCTCCTCCACGATCTCCGGCCACTGCGTCCCGCGCGCCGGGCGCGGCATGACGCCGAGGTCGGCCAGCGTCAGGATCACGGACTCGAGCGGGCTGCGCGCGTAGGAGAACGGCTCCGGGAACTGGTCGCCGACCGACGCCTGCGCGACCCACTCGACGAGCCGCCGGTCGCCCATCGTCACCTCGCGGCGGATCGGGCGCTGCGGGTTGGAGTGCGTCCAGCCTTCCGTCGGGTCCACGACGCGAGGATCGCACACCGGTGCCGTGACGTAGCCTGCGCGGAGGATGTCCACGCTCGTCATCTCCGACCTGCACCTCGGCATCCGCGGCGGGGCGGACGTGCTCGGGCGACCCGAGGCGCTCGACGTCCTGTGCTCGCGACTGGACGGCGTCGACCGCCTCGTCCTGCTCGG
>DATAZX010000014.1:0-18700 GCA_036271815.1 Solirubrobacteraceae bacterium | reverse complement strand
CAGCGTCGCCGCGAGGGCGAGCACGATCGCGAGGACGCCGAGCAGCCGGCGCCGTGGAAATGTCACTTGATGTGCCATGTGTGAATGCCTCCTGTCACAGGATTGCGGTTGTGAGCACAGGTGACAGGTTCCCAGCGGAGGCGGTGCTATGTGTGATCCCGGTTACACACAGGATTGCTGAGTGCGGCCTGCACTACGACGACCCATGACAGATGTCATGGCCAAGTGAGGACGGGCGGCACTTACGCGCGCCGGCCCGCCGATCTACCTTCGTCGGCATGCAAGCCATCCAGGTATCCGAAGTCCACAAGAGCTACGGCGACGTCCAGGCGGTGCGGGGCGTCAGCTTCGAGGTCGCGCAGGGAGAGGTCTTCTGCCTGCTCGGGCCCAACGGCGCCGGCAAGACGACGATCGCCGAGATCGTGGAGGGCCACCGCGTGGCGACGTCTGGAGCGGTCTCGGTGCTCGGCATCGACCCCGGCTCGGACGACCGCGGCCTGCGCGACCGCATCGGCGTCGTGCTGCAGTCCAGCGGCATCCAGGAGGAGCTGACGGTCGGCGAGATGCTCGAGATGCACGGCCGCTGGTACTCGCGCTGCCTCGCGCCCGACCACCTCATCGACCTCGTCGAGCTCGATGCCAAGCGCGACACCCGCGCCGGCGAGCTGTCCGGCGGCCAGCGCCGGCGCCTGGACCTCGCCCTCGGCCTCGTCGGCGATCCCGACGTCCTGTTCCTCGACGAGCCGACGACGGGCTTCGATCCGCACGCGCGGCGCGCCGCCTGGTCGACGATCCGCTCGCTGTGCCAGACCGGCAAGACCGTCTTCCTGACGACGCACTTCATGGACGAGGCGCAGTTCCTCGCGGACCGCGTCGCGGTCATGGTCGACGGCCAGATCGTCGCGAGCGGACCGCCCGAGGCGCTCGGCGGCCGCGACGAGCTGCCGACCGAGATCCGCTTCGTCCTGCCCGACGACGTCGTCGTCGGCGAGCTGCCGCTGCTGGCGGAGAGCGCCGTCAGCGCCGACGGCGCCGCCGTCCTGGTGACGACGTCGCAGGGCATCGCGGCGGCCAACGCGCTGACCGGCTGGGCGCTGCAGAACCGCATCGCGCTGACCCGCTTCTCGGTGTCGCAGCCGACGCTCGAGGACGTCTACCTGGCGCTGACCGAGACCGCGACCCCCGAGGAGGCGACACGATGACCGCCGTGCCGACGAGCCTGTCCCACGACCTCGGCCTGACCGCCTGGCAGGTCCGCTACCAGCAGCGCGGCTTCTGGCGCAACCGCCGCGCCGCGTTCTTCTCGCTGATCTTCCCGGCGATGTTCCTCGTCATCTTCGGCGGGCTGCAGCACGGCAACACGCTCGACGTCCGCGGCCACCTGTCGTTCATCGACTTCTACACGCCCGGGATCATGGCCTACGCCGTGCTCCTGATCTGCTTCAACTCGAGCGCGATGATCTTCGCCGCGCTGCGCACGAACGGCATCCTCAAGCGCGTGCGCACGACGCCGCTGCCATGGCTCGCCTATGTCGGCGGCGCCGTCGGATCGACGCTGATCGTGCTCGTGCTGTCGATCGTGGCGCTGTTCGCGCTCGGCGTGCCGCTGTTCGGCGCGCATGTGCCGGGAGAGAAGATGATCGGCCTGCTCGCGACGCTGCTGCTCGGCGCCGCGGCCTTCACGACGCTCGGCATCGCCGCCGCGAAGCTCGTCGCCAAGCCCGAGAACGGCGCCGGCCTCGTCAGCGTCATCACGCTGCCGATGGTGTTCATCTCGAACGTCTGGTATCCGATGGACGGCTCGCCCGCCTGGATCCAGGACGTCTCCAAGGCGCTGCCGCTGCGCCCGCTCGCCGACGGGCTGCAGGCGGCCTTCGACCCGCGCTTCGGCGGCACCGGCATCCTCTGGCGCGACCTGCTGCCGCTGGCGGCCTGGACGGTCGTAGGCTGTGTCCTGATGACCGGCTACCTGCGCTCTCTGGCCCGGCGCGCCTGAGCGATGGCGAACGCGACGAAGCTCGTGACGGAGTCCTGCCGCGAAAGCCAGCCGTTCGATCCGACCGGGATGTTCATGCCCGGCGCCGTCCCGAGGACGGCCGCGGAGTGGCGGCGCAAGCGGATCGCGATCAACGTCTCGTTCCTGTGGCTGCTGTTCCCGATCCTCGACCTCGCCGGCAAGCATCCGTCGCCGCTGCGCGCCGGGTGCGTCGCCGTCGCGGTCGTCGCGTTCGTCCTGATCTACAACCGGATCCCGCGCGGGCGGCCGGCGTCCGAGCCGCTGCGGCGGGTGGCGCCGGCGCTGGCCGCGCTCGCGACGATCGCGATGACGCTGACGCTCGCCGATCGCTCGAGCTGGACGCTGCTGTTCATCTTCGCGGCGATCTCCGGCGCGATGCGGCTCGGCAAGCGCGACGCCGCCGCCTGGATCGCGCTCTGCACCGTCTTCACCGCGGTCGGCAACGTGGTCGACGCGACGGACGTCGGATCGACGATCTCGCTGTCGGCGACGACGCTTGCGATCGGCTTCATGATGCTCGCGTTCCGGCGGCTGATGGTCCTCAACCACGACCTGCTCACGGCGCGCGAGGAGGTCGCCAGGCTGGCCGTGTCGGAGGAGCGCCTGCGCTTCGCCCGCGACCTGCACGACCTGCTCGGCCACGGCCTGACGGTGATCTCGGTCAAGGCCGAGCTCGCCGAGCGGCTGCTGACGCGCGATCTGGACGAGGCCGCCGAGCACATCGCCGACATCAAGCAGGTCGCGCGCAACGCGCTGAGCGAGGTGCGCGAGGCGGTCGGCGACTACCGCAAGCCGACGCTCGCCAACGAGCTGTCGGGCGCGCGGATGGCGCTGCAGGCGGCGGGGATCGAGGCCGAGCTCGCGGGCACCGACGTGACGCTCGATCCCGAGGTCGAGGCCGTGCTCGCGTGGGCCGTGCGCGAGGGGACGACGAACGTCATCCGCCACAGCGGCGCGCGCAGCTGCCGGATCGAGGTGCACCCGGGCCTGGCGGCGGTGAGCGCCGAGGTCGTCGACGACGGCCGCGCGGTCGCGTGCGACGCCAACGGGGACGGGGACGGCGCCGCGCGTGGCAGCGGGCTGATCGGGCTGCGCGAGCGCGCCGAGCGCCTCGCCGGGCGGTTGGAGGCCGGGCCGGCGCCGGACGGCGGCTTTCGCCTGTGGGTGACGCTGCCGGTGCGCGGTCCGCTGACGTGACCGGGACGGTCCGCTGAGGTGATCCGCATCCTGATCGCCGAGGACCAGGTGATGGTCCGCGAGGCGATCGCCAGCCTGCTCGACCTCGAGGACGACTTCGAGGTCGTGGCGCAGGTCGGCCGTGGCGACGAGGTGCTCGCCGCGGCGGGTGCCGCGGCCCCCGACGTCGCGCTGCTCGACATCGAGATGCCCGGCGCCAGCGGGCTGGACGTGCTCGGCGAGCTGATCGCCGCGTCGCCGGCGTGCCGGGTGCTGATCCTGACGACGTTCGGGCGCCCCGGCTACCTGCGCCGCGCGATGGCCGGCGGGGCGGCGGGGTTCCTGCTCAAGGACGCGCCCGTGGCCGAGCTGTCGTCCGCGATCCGGCGTGCGATGGCCGGCGAGCGGATCGTCGATCCCGGGCTCGCGGCGGCGGCGCTGAGCGAGGGCGACTGTCCGCTGACCGCGCGCGAGCAGGAGGTGCTCGTCGCGTCGCGCGAGCACGCGACGGTCGCGCAGGTGGCGCTCGCGCTGCATCTCTCGCCCGGCACGACGCGCAACCACCTCTCGGCGATCATGGGCAAGCTCGGCGCGAGCTCGCGGATCGAGGCGCTGCGCGTGGCGGAGGAGAAGGGCTGGCTGTAGCGCGGTGCGGGGGTGGGGCAGACCGCACCACGAGACGCCTGCTACCCGCATCGTCGCGGCGGCGGAGCGCTGGCAGGCTACGCAGCGTCAAGACACCGGATCACGCGACGCTCGTGCGGACGACCAGACCCCGGTCCGCGACGACGAAGCCCCCCGGGCGATCCCACCCCGCGGCCGAGAGGCCGCAGCGCATCGCTCGCGCGGCGTCGCCGCCTCACCACCACGCAAGGACCTGAGCCCCGCCCCCCGGCGGGTTCAGGCCGTGGCCGGCCGTTGGGCTCCACGGCTTTCGGCGGGCTCGGGCCGGCCGATGGCGCGGTCGGGCTCGACGGCTCTTGCGGAGGGCTGACGCCGATGGTGCGGTCGGGCTCAAGCTTGCGCGCGTGCGCGCCGATAGGGCTGGTGAGCGGACCCTCCTCCCGCTCGATGCTCCTCCTCCCTCGCGAAGGCCCGCCCACCAGCGGGCCTTCGCTCGTTCTGGTCTCGGGTGGCGGACCGCTCGTGCGAGTCGACGCCTCGGCGGCGGCCGGGCGGACTCAGGCCGCGACCGGCACCGGCGCCGCGACCTGCACGAAGACGCGCTCCCCGCGCACCTCGACGGCGTGTGCCGCGACGGCCTCCCCGGCACCGAGCGCCGCGCCCGTCTCGAGGTCGTAGCGACGGTCGTGCAGCGGGCAGATGACGGCGCGGTCGCAGACGATCCCGTCGGCGAGCGGGCCGCCCAGGTGCGGGCAGGCGGCGTCGAGCGCGTACCAGCCGCCCGCGGCGCGGAAGACCGCGATCCGGCGGCCGCCGATGCTCACCACGCGGCCCTCGCCGAGGGGGACGTCGTCGACGTGGCAGGCGAACGTCATCGCTCACCTCCGGCGGGCGGGCCGACGAGCGCGGGCTGCGCGCCGTCGGGATCGGACTCCGGCGGATCGAGATCGGAGAACTGGCGCGGGTGGTACGGGTCGTCGCGCTCGAGCCACGGGTCCTTGGTCGCGGCCTTCGCGATCCGCAGCCGCTCGCGCAGCGCCGCGCCCGACTCCTCGCCGAGCACGATCTCCTTGACCTTCTCGAGGCCGATGCGCGGGATGAAGTCGTACGTGCGCTCCTTGTAGTCCGCGTTCTCGCGGTAGAACTGCAGGAACGTCGTCGCCACCCGCAGCGCCTCGGCGCGCGAGTCGACCGTCGCGAGGATGTCGGCCTCGCGGACGTTGCCGCCCGCGGCGCCACCCGCGCGCACCTGCCAGCCGCCCTCGACGGCGACGCAGCCGATGTCCTTGACCGTCGCCTCCGCGCAGTTGCGCGGGCAGCCGCTGACGCCGGACTTGACCTTGTGCGGCGTGTGCAGCCCCTCCCACAACTTCTCCATCTCGACGCCGAGCCCGATCGCGTCGCCGAGCCCGAAGCGGCAGAAGTCCGTGCCGACGCAGGTCTTCACGGTGCGCACGGCCTTCGCGTACGCGTGCCCAGACGGCATCCCGAGGTCGCGCCAGATGTCCGGCAGGTCCTGCTTGCGCACGCCGAGCAGGTCGAGCCGCTGGCCGCCGGTCACCTTGACGAGCGGCACCTCGTACTTGTCGGCGACGTCGGCGATCCGGCGCAGCTCGTCGGGCGTCGTGACGCCGCCGTACATCCGCGGGACGACCGAGAACGTCCCGTCCTTCTGGATGTTCGCGTGCACGCGGTCGTTGATGAAGCGCGCGTCGCGCTCCTCCTGGTGGCGGTTGGCGTTGACCTCGGAGACGAGGTAGGCGAGCGCCGGCTTGCAGACGCCGCACTGACGGCCGGTCCCGCACGCGGCGGCGACGTCGCTGACGGACTGAAAGCCGTCGTCGCGGATGCGGCCGGCGAGCTGCTCGCGCGTCTGCTTGCGACACGGGCACAGGTAGGTCGGCTCGTCGGACAGCCCGCCGGTCGCGACGGCGACGATCTCCTTGACCGCTTCGCGGCACGAGCCGCAGCCGGTCCCGGCGCGCGTCGTCGCCATGACCTCGCGCGGCGTGGAGCAGCCGCCGTCGGTGACCGCGGCGACCAGGTCGCCCTTGCAGACGCCGTTGCAGTCGCAGATCTGCGCCGTGTCGGGCAGGTCCGCGGGGCCGGCGAGCGACGCGTCGGCGAGCGCCTGAAGCGGGTCGTCGATCGGCTCGCCGGCGCGCACGGCGGCGACGAGCGCCTCCGATCCGCGGGTGTTGCCGAGCAGGATCGCCCCGACGACGCGCCCGTTGCGCGTCGCGAGCTTGCGGTAGATGCCGGCGGCGGCGTCCGTCACGACCGCCTCGTGCTCGCCGGTCGCCTCGCCGGCGCAGACGAGGTCGATGCCGGCGACCTTGAGCTTCGCGCTCGGCACGGAGCCGAGGTACGCCGCCTCGTCGGAGGTCAGCGTCGCGGCCGCGACGCGCGCCTGGTCGTGGATCGGGGCGACGAGCCCGTAGACGAGGCCGCGGTGCTGGGCGCACTCGCCGACGGCCAGCACGCCCGGCAGGCTCGTGCGCATCGCGTCGTCGACGACGATCCCGCGCTCGCACGTGACGCCGATCTCGCGGGCGAGCGTGAGCTCGGGGCGGATGCCGACCGACACGACGACGAGGTCGGCCAGCAGCCGGTCGCCGCCCTTGAAGTGCAGGCCCGTCGCGCGCTCGGGACCGATGATCGCGGTCGTGTTGCGCTCGAACTCGATCGCGACGTCGAGGCCGGCGAGGGCGGGCGCCAGCAGCGCCGCGGCGCCGGCGTCGAGCTGGCGCTCCATCAGCCGGTCAAGCAGGTGCACGACCGTCACGGCGCAGCCCTGCGCGGCGATCCCGCGGGCGGCCTCGAGGCCGAGCAGGCCGCCGCCGATGACCGCGGCGTGCTTCGCCCCGCCCAGCGCCGCGGCGCGGATCGCCTCGCAGTCCTCGGGGCCGCGGAAGGGGTGCACGCCCGGCAGGTCGATGCCCGAGATCGGGGGCATCAGCGGCTGCGAGCCGGTCGCCAGCACGAGCTTGTCGAACGTCAGCTGCGAGCCGTCGTCGAGCGTCAGGCGCCCGTCCTGCGGGTCGGTCGCGGTGACCCAGCGGCCGAGCAGGAGCTCGACGTCGTTGTCGGCGTACCACTCCGCGGGACGCAGCTGGAGCGTCTCGGGATCCTCGCCGGAGACGAGGATCTCCGACAGGCGGACACGGTCGTACGGTGCGCTGGTCTCGCCGCAGACGAGCGTGATCGCGACGTCCGGGTCGCGGTCGCGCAGGGCTTCACAGACGGCTTGGCCGGCGATGCCACCGCCGACGATCACGACAGAATCGCTCATGCGGCGATGGTCGCTGGTAGGGGTTTCCTGGCCGTGTTGTGAGTGTTTCCAGGTGATGAACGCCCGCGCGGCGAGCGCGGCCTCGGCCGCGTCAGCTCGCGACGGCGGCGGCGTCGAGCAGCTCCTTGACGTCCCCGGAGCAGCCGCCGCAGCCGGTCGTGGCGCGCGTGCGCAGGCCGACCTGGGAGATCGTCGTGAGGCCGTCGCGGCGGATCGCCGTCTGCACCTCGCCGACCGTGACCGCGTTGCAGGAGCAGATCGTGGCGGCCGGATCGGCGCCGATCGGCTTGGACGTGCCGCCGCCGGCGTCCAGCAGCGAGGCGGGCACGTCGTCGCCGGTGCGCAGCAGGTCCGAGAGCTGGCGCGCGCCGCTGGAGTCGCCGACGAGCACGCCGCCGACGAGCTTGTCGCCGTCGAGCACGAGCCGGCGGTAGATGCCGCGACGGGTGTCGCTGAGGACGATCTCGTCGTGGCCCGGCGCGGCGACGCCGGCCGAGCCGCCGCCGGCGTAGACGTCGACGCCCGAGACCTTCAGCATCGTCGCCTGGACGGCGCCGTGGAAGACGCCGGGGTCGCCTGCGATGCGTGCGCCGGCGACCCGTGCCTGCTCGGCGAGCGGCGCCCACAGGCCGTAGACGGTGCCGCGATGCTCGGCGCACTCGCCGACCGACCACACGCCGGGCGCGCTCGCGCGCAGCTCGTCGTCGACGACGATCCCGCGCCGGCACTCGATCCCCGCGGAGCGGGCCAGGGTCGTCTCGGCGCGCACGCCGGCGGCGATCACGACGCGCGCGCACGGCAGGAAGCTGTCGTCGTCGAGGATCACGCCGGTCGGGGCGATCCGCGCCGCGCTGCGGCCGAGCACGCAGGCGATCCCCTGGCGCTCGAGATCGCGGCGCAGCATCGTCGCCGCGCCCTGGTCGAGCTGCATGTTCATGAGATGGCCCGCGAGCTCGACGACCGTCACCGCGACCCCGCGGGCGTGCAGGCCGGCCGCCGCCTCCAGCCCGAGCAGCCCGCCGCCGACGACGACGGCGCGCGTCGCGGGCGGCGTCGCCGCGAGCGCGTCGGCGTCGCGCCAGGTGCGAAAGACGTCGACGTGGGGGAGGTCGGCGCCCGGGATCGGCGGCACGAACGCGCGCGACCCCGTCGCGATGACGAGCGCGTCGTAGGCGTGACGGCCGCCGGACTCGTCGGTGACGATCTTCGCGGCCGTGTCGAGCGACCCCGCGCGACAGCCGCCGCGCAGGTCGACGCTGTGCTTCGCGTACCACGCGAGCGGGCGCAGCTCGAGCTCGCCGGGGCCGGCGCTGCGCGCCAGCAGCTTGGACAGCAGGACGCGGTTGTACGTCGGGCCGGGCTCCTCGCCGAGCATGACGATCTTCCAGTGCTCGGCGGGCCGGCGGCGCAGCGCCTCCTCGACGACGGCGAGCCCCGCCATCCCGGTGCCCACGACGACGAGCCGGCGGGGTGTGGACGGGGCTCGGCGCGCCACCGGCTCGTCGCGCCGTCGCGCCGGCTCGAGGCGCACGGCGACCGCCTTGAGCTCGGGCTGGGCGGACGTCGGGTCGACGGCGCCGATCGTCAGCGCGTTGAGCGTCCCGGCGCCGGCCTCGGCGTGCAGCGCGCCCCAGTGAAACGGGGCGAACGCGACGCCGCGCGGCAGCGTGTCGTCGAAGCTCACGGCGAAGCGGGCGTTGCCGCGGCGCGACGCGATCCGCGCCATCGCGCCGTTCTCGAGGCCCGCCTCGCCGGCGTCGAGCGGGTGCACGGACAGCGTCGGCTTGCCGGCGGCCGCCAGCAGCGACGGCGAGTGGCCCGTCCGCGTCATCGTGTGCCACTGATCGGCGACGCGGCCGGTCGTCAGCAGGATCGGGTAGTCGCCGTCGGGCGTCTCGGCGGGGTCGGCGTGGGGCGTGGGGGCGAAGCGCGCGCGCCCGTCGGGGGTCGGGAAGCGGTGGTCGGCGTACAGGCGGACCGTGCCGGGGTGCTCCTCCGCGGGGTCGATCGGGCACGGCCACTGCAGGCCGCCGGACTGGCGCAGGCGCTCGTGGCTGACGCCGCTGAGGTCGCACGGGCGTCCCGCGGTGCAGGCCGCGAACTCGTCGAAGACGGCGGCGGCGTCCTTCCAGGCGAACGCGTCGCCGTAGCCCATGTGGCGGGCGAGCCCGGCGACGATCTGCCAGTCGGGCCTCGCCTCGCCCGGCGGCTCGACGACCGCGCGCACGAGCCCGATGCGCCGCTCGGAGCTCGTCATCGCGCCCTCCTTCTCCGGCCAGGCGGCGGCCGGCAGCACGGCATGCGCGAGCGACGAGGTCTCGGTCGGGTGGTGGGGGTCCTGGACGACGACGAGCTCGGCGCGCTCGAGCGCCGCGCGGGCGCGCTCACCGTCGGGTAGCGAGACCAGCGGGTTGGTCGCCATGATCCAGACGGCCTTCACCGTGCCCTGCTCGAGCGCCTCGAACAGCGCGACCGCCGGCAGCCCCGGCGTGGGGGAGATCGCCCCGATCTCGACGCCCCAGTGCGCGGCCATCGCGGCGCGGTCGTCAGGGTCTGAGACCTTGCGGTAGCCCGGCAGCAGGTGGGCCAGGCCGCCGGTCTCGCGCCCGCCCATCGCGTTGGGCTGCCCGGTCAGCGAGAGCGGGCCGGAGCCGGGGCGGCCGATCTGGCCGGTCGCCAGGCAGAGGTTGATCAGCGCGCGGTTCTTCAGCGTGCCGACCGTCGACTGGTTGGCGCCCATCGACCACAGCGCCATCGCGCCGCCGGCGCCGGCGAACTTGTGCGCCGCCTGCTCGATGAGCTCGGCGTCGATGCCGCAGACGGCCGCGGCGCGCGCCGGCGACCACTCCCGCGCGACCGCGCGCGCCTCTTCCCAGCCGCTCGTGTGGCGGGCGATGAACGTCTCGTCGAGCAGGCCGTCGCGGTCGACGACGTGCAGCAGCGCGCTCAGCAGCGCGAGGTCGGTGCCGGGCCGGACGGGGAGGTGCAGGTCCGAGCGCAGGGCGGTCGGCGTCTTGCGCGGGTCGGCGCAGATGACGAACGCGCCCTCGGCCTGGCGGTCGCGGATCCGCGCCCAGAGGATCGGGTGGCAGGCCGCGGTGTTCGTGCCGAGCAGCAGGAAGCAGTCGGCGAGCGCGATGTCGGCGTACGCGGGCGGCGGGCCGTCGTAGCCGAAGGCGCCGCTGTAGCCGGCGACGGCCGAGGACATGCACAGCCGCGAGTTCGAGTCGACGTTGTTCGTGCCGAGGAAGCCCTTGGCGAGCTTGTTGACGGCGTAGTAGTCCTCGGTCAGCAGCTGGCCGGAGACGTAGAACGCGACGGCGTCGGGACCGTGCTCGTCGATGATGGCGCGCAGCCTGGTCGAGAGGGTCCCGAGGACGTCCTCCCAGCCCGTGGGCTCGAAGCGGGCGTCGCGATCGTCGCGCCACAGCGGGGTCGTCGCGCGGTCGGGCGCGTTGACCGCGAACGGGAGGCCGAGCGGCTTGCGGCAGGTGCGCCCGCGATTGGCCGGGTGATGACGGTCGCCGCGAACGGCGACGAGCTTCCCGTCGTCGACATCGGCCAGCAGTCCGCAGCCGACGCCGCAGTACGGGCACTGGGTCGGGGTGGTCTGCACTGACCATCAGGTTGGGGATGGGCGATTACCCGGTCGCGTCCGGTCGATGAACGCTGTGTGAACGGTGTGTGCGCGCCGGCCGGCGCCGCTGCGGCGTGGCTCGTCTAACCGGCTGAAGGGGCACAATCAGGTTATGGATCTGCCCGACGACCTCGAGCTGCCGCTCGCCAGCGGGGCGGCGTGGTGGTACTGGCTCGGCGGCCGGCCGTCGCTGGACTTCGTCAACACGCTGCGCGAGCGCTGGTGGCGGGACGTCGAGACGCTCGTCGTCGGCGCGGACCTCGTCTCGTGGCTGGAGCGGACGTCGCTGCTGGCGGCGGGCTCGAACGTGCGCTGCTCGGCGAAGGTGCTGCGCTCGGCACGCGAGCTGCGCGAGAGCATCGACGCGGCGGTCGTCGCGACGATCGCCGGCGAGCCGGTGCCGGTCGCGGCGCTGCGGACGATCGACGGCTGGCTGGCGGCCGCGGTCGCGCCCCCGACCCTCGCTCGCGGACCCGACGGCCGCCCGCTGCTCGAGGCGAAGCTCCCGGCCGACCCGCTCGCGCACGCCCTCGGCGCGATCGCGCTGGACGCCGCGCAGATGCTCGGCACGCAGGAGCGCTCTCGCGCGCGGATCTGCGCGTCGGACACCTGCAGCGCCCGCTTCTACGACCGCTCGCCGACGGCCGGGCGGCTGTGGTGCTCGATGCGCGGATGCGGCAACGTCGCGAAGGCGCGGCGGCATCGCGAGCGGGCGCGCGGGGCGCAGGCGTGAGCACGCCGCCGTCGCTCGCGAGCCGCGGGTGCGCGGGCGGTCGTCCGCGACGCGCGATCGGCGATCATGTGCCGCAGTCATGACCTGGCCACCCACCTTCGGCGGCGTTCCCGCCCGCGTGCAGCACGGCGACTGGCTGCTGGTCGAGTGGGTCGCGACGGCCCAGCCCGGCGATCCGTTCCCCGCGCCGTGGTGCCACGCGCACGACCCGCTCGACACGATGATCGGCCTGCTCGTCGAGTTCGGCGTCATGCCGGCGCCGGCTCCCGGGACCGACGTCCCGACGATCGCCCGCGAGGCTTCCGCGGCGGCGAAGCTGTGGATCGAGGAGCACCCGCGGCCGGTGCTCCCGCCGCAGCAGGTGCCGCGTCGCATGAACTGGGGTCCGCCGCGGTCCTGAGGCGCGTCGCCGCGCCCGGTCGGGAGGCGAGCCCAAGCGCGCCGCCGGGCCGTCGAGCGCGCGCTGCGGTCGCTCCCGATCAGGATCCGAACGCGCGCACGCCCGACGCGGGCTGCTGCTCGCCGGGCTGCTCCTGCAGGAACGCCAGCACGTCGGCGTTGAAGCGCGCGGGGCGCTCGAGCATCGTCAGGTGCCCCGTGTCCTTGTAGACCACCTTGCGCGCGTCCCCGATGAGCTGCTCGAAGAGCGCCGCGTCCTTGACCGGCACGAGGAGGTCGCGCGTGCCCCAGACGATCAGCGTCGGGCACTCGATCTCGCCGAGCCGCTCGCGGATCGGGTAGCTGCACAGCGCGTCCAGCGCGTCGGAGAAGCCCGGCTTGCCGGACGCGTCGACCTGCTCGAAGGCCAGCCGCGGCGGCAGCCGGCCCGGATGCGCCGTGAACAGCGTCAGGAGGAAGCAGCGCAGGCGACGGCGCCGCGCCAGCTTGCGCGAGTGCGACGCGACCCAGCCGATGCCCGCGAACAGGACGTTCTCCGCGCGATGGCGCAGTCCCTCGCGGCGGGGCGTGCGGACGAGCTCCACGCTGAGGCCCGCGGCGGCGGCGAGCACGAGCCGCTCGACGCGCGCCGGGTGGCGGATCGCCAGCTCGGCGCCGATGAAGCCGCCCATCGAGTTCGTGACGAAGCGCGCCGCGTCGATCCCGAGCGCGTCCATCAGGGCGTCGATCGTGTCCGCGTAACGGCTGATCGAGATCTTCTGCACGGGCATCTGCGACGCGCCGAAGCCCGGCAGGTCGATCGCGATCACGCGGTGCTCGCGCGCGAACAGCGGGATGCTCTCCAGCCAGTTCTGCCAGCAGCCCGAGATGCCGTGCACGAACACGACGACCGGCCCCTCGCCGACGTCGACGAGGTTGATCCAGCGATCCTCGACGCGCACCCAGCGCAGGTGCTCGCGCCAGTCGACGTCCAGCCACTCCGAGCGGCCGACCGGCCCGTACGCGTCGAGCCCGGTGGTCGTCGTCACGCGAACGAGAATAGCCCTGCCCGGCGCGCGACCCCTCACCTCAGGGGGCGCGCCGCCGCGGGCGGGCTCAGTACGGGCCGAAGATCCACTGCCCGGGGTGCGCGGGGTCGTCGCCGCGCCAGAAGTCCGACCACAGCTCGCGAAACTCCTCGCGCGAGAGGTGGCCGTCGCCGTTGAGGTCGAGCTTCGGGAAGACCTCCTCGACGCCGTCGTCGGAGCCCTTCCACGCCTGCACGACCTGCCGGTGCTCGTCGAGCGAGATCCGCTCGTCGCCGTTCTCGTCGATCGCGTCGAACATCGCGTCGGCGGTCGCCATCACCTCGGCGTCCATCGACGGCAGCTGGTCGACGACGAGCATGAGCTCCTCGAAGCTGACCTTGTCGTCGCGGTTCTCGTCGGCCATCGACTGCAGCGCGCCCCACCAGCCCATCATGATCGCGCGCATCCGGTCGTAGTCCGGCGTGTCCGGCTCCCACCCGCGGATCGCCACCCAGCGCGCCGTCAGGGTCTCGAAGTCCTGCTCCTCGAGGAAGCCGTTGTCGTCGACGTCCATCGCGTGGAACACGCCCGCGATCTTGCGCTGCTGAAACTCGCTCGCCATCGTCGCCCCCTGGGTTGTCGTGGCCTACCGCCGCGACGCTACCTACCCGCATGCCAGCGCATGCGACGCACGTGCGGATGGGCATCGGCGGACCGCCGCCGGGCTTTCAGAGCGAAGGGTCCCTACAGCTCGCGGGTCACGCGAGGCGGTCCAGCGACGCGACGTCGAATCCGAGTGCGCGCAGCTCGTCGCCGAGCACGTCCTCGTGGCTCGACAGCCGCATCCTGGTCACGTCGACACGGCGCAGCAACCCGGCGGCCGCGGTCACATCGATCGGTCGTTCGCGGCCGCACGTCGCGCCGTCCCAGGTCGCGGGCTTCAGGTACACGAGGACGCCCGCTCCCTCGTCGATCATCGCGGCGACGGCCGCGTCGAGGTCGGCGCGGCAGGTGCAGGCCAGCGAGCCGAACACGTCGCCGAGGAGGCAAGCCGACCGGATGTGCACGAGCGGTCGCTCGTGCGTCGCAACGGCGCCGTGGCACAGCACGACCGTCGCATCGCCCGCGATCGAGGGCACGTGTCCCACGGCCTGGAAGGCGCCGTCGGGCGTCGGCAGCGCGCAACTCACCGCGAGCGCGTTGATGCGTCGCGCCTGCTGCAGGCCGCGCAGCTCGCCGCTGGACGCGACCGGCAGGCGCCTGAGCGCGGCATCCTGACGGGCGTCGACGAGCGACGCTGCTGCGCCGTCGCGATCGAGCACCGCGCACAGGACGACCGCCCCCGCCCGTCCGCTGAGCCGCGCGAGCTCGAGCGCGGCTGCGGCGGCGCCCGCCTCGTCGCGGATCCGCGCCGGGTGCACATGGCCGGGGATGGTGAGGTCGGCCGGCCGGGTCCGGGGGTCCGTCGCCACCCGCATCGTGAGGGCGCGGTCGCGCAGCGACCAGCCGCCGCTGATCCCAGACGCCGCGTCGATCGAGGCGGTGAACGGCACGTCGACGCGCGGGCGTGCGCCCGCATCCGGCTCCGGTAGCCCGAGACGGTCGGCCACCCGGTCGTCGAGCGCCAGGACGACCATCCCGCGACCGAGCTCGTGGAGGCGCTCGAGCCTTGCCGCCGTGACCGTGTCCGCTGCCGACGCGACGAAGATCGTCGGGTCGTGCCTGCCTCCGACGAGCACCGGCTCGCCGTCTGCGAAGCGCTCCGCGCTCAGTGCCAGCGCGCTCATGCGTGGACGAGCGACGCATAGGTGCCGCGGTAGTGCAGCAGCGGCGCGGGGTCGCCGGGATGCGTCTCGACATCGCCGACGCGGCCGACCACGATCTCGTGGTCGCCGCCGGGCAGCCGATGCTCGACCGAGCAGTCCAGCACCGCGAGCACGTCTTCGAGACGCGGGCTCCCCGTCGCGCTGTCGCGATGCGCGACGCCATCCCAGGCAGCCGCCCGCCCTGGGCGGGCGAAGCTCTCGGCGAGGGTGCGCTGCCCGCCGGCGAGCACGTTGATGGCGAACGTGCCTCGGGCGCGCACGGCCTCGAGCGTCCGGCTCGCGCGAGACAGGCAGACGAGCACGAGCGGCGGATCGAGCGACAATGCGCTGACGGCGCTGGCCGTCGTGCCGACGGGATCGCCATCCGCATCCAGCGACGTCACCACCGTGACGCCCGTGGCGAATCGGCCGACGGCCAGGCGCAGCTGGGCTGGCAGCACGGCGGGCGGCAACGGCCGGGATCTGAGCGTCGCCATGTCAGAGCTGCCCGTGGTTGGGTGGGAGCGTGTCGTTGAGCAGGAAGCCGCCGACGTGGTGGTACTTCCAGTCGGCGGGGTCGTGGCTTGCGTGCGTGCGGGCGTTGCGCCAGTGGCGGCTGAGGCCGTGGCGCTCGTCGGCAGCGCCTGCGCCGGCCAGTGCGAACAGATCGCCGGCGACCTCGATCGCGACCTCGCCGCCGAACGCCTTGGCCTGCGCGACCGCGAGCGAGCCGCGTGCCGCCTCGTCGGCGCGCCGCGGGCTGCGCCCGACCTCGTGCAGTGTGGCAGCGGCCGACCGCAGCAGGGCCTCGGCGGCGCCCACCTTCGTCGCGAGGCTGCCGAAGCGGCGGATCGTGTACGGGTCCTCGCGGGCGGTGTGCGTCCAGCCGCCCGCTGCGGCCTCGAAGAACGGCCGCCCGCGCTCGCGCACGAACGCGCGGGCGTCGCGCAGCGCGCCGCCCGCGATCCCGACCTGGATCGCCGCGTGCACGAGCTGCGCGCGGGCACCGATCTGCTGGGGGACCTCGAACGCCCGTTCGTACGCCAGCACGAGATCGGGATCGACCGCGACACCCTCGAACGTCGCTGTCCCGCTGACGGTGGCGCGCTGGCCCATGACGTCCCAGTCGTCATCGACGTGCACGCCATCGGCGGTGCGCTCGACGAAGGCCAGCACGACGCGATCGGAGTCGTCCAGCGCGCTGACCCCGATCCAGCCGGCCGTGATCGCACCCGTGGCGTAGTACTTGCGCCCGTCCAGGCGCAGCGCGTCCGTCCCGCCGCGAAGGCGCGTGCGCAGGTCCTGCGCGTGCCGGCCTCCGCGCTCGGACAGCGCGTTGCCGAGCCTCGTGCCGGCGAGCACGTCGGCGAACAGCCGCTTCTGCTGCTCGGCGGTGCCCTCGACCGCCAGCAGGTCGACGAGCATGAAATGTGCCTGCGGCACCTGCGCGATCGCCGGGTCTACGGTGGCGATCGTCCGGATGACCTCGGCCAGCGCGCTGGGCGCGAGGTCCGCACCGCCGTGGTCGCGCGGCACGGTGATCCCCAGCAGGCCGCTCGCGTCCAGTGCCGCGAGCGCCTGCACCGGCACCTCGCCGGCGCGGTCGCGCTGAATCGCGCCGTCGGCGATCGACTCGGCGTAGGCGCGCGCGACGGCGATCGCCTGCGCCTCGGAGGCGATCGCGGTCGCCTCCGAGGCGATGCCGCTCATCCGGACACCGACTGCGCCGGGTCCTGCTCGGACAGGCCTGCGGCGGGGTCGGGCACGGTGGCGGGGTCCAGCCCGGCCTCGACCTCCAGCTCGCGGACGATCGGCAGGACGTCGCGCCCGAAGCGCTCCACCTCCTCGTGGTAGTGCAGGAAGCCGGTCAGGATGAGGTCCACTCCGAGCTTGCGGTACTCGACGATCCGCCGCGCGACCTGCTCGGGCGTGCCGATGAGCTGGGAGCGGAAGCCGTCGTTGTACTGGACGAGGTCCTCGAAGCTCGAATCAGCCCACATCCCTCGCTTGTCGCTCGTCGACTGCCCCGCCTGCTTGACCGCGGCGCCGAAGCCCTCGACCGCTTCCACGTGCGCCTTCGCGATGATCTCGCGGAGCGTCTCGCGGGCCTCGCGCTCGCTGTCGCGGACGATGACGAAGCCGTTCAGGCCGAAGCGCGGACCCTCGCCGCGCCCGGCGTCCGCCGCGATCGCGCGCAGCTCCTGCACCTGCTCGCGCACGCCCTCGAACGACTTGCCGTTGGAGAAGTACCAATCCGACAGGCGACCGCCGTTCTGGCGCGCCGCACTCGAGTTGCCGCCCTGGAAGGTCTCCGGGTGCGGCCGCCCCGGCCAAGACAGGGGCTTGGGCTTCAGGCTGAAGTCGCGGATGCGGTAGAAGTCGCCGGCGAGGTTGGCCTCGTCTTCGGTCCAGATGCGCTTCAGCGCAGTGATGAACTCGGCGCTGCGCCGGTAGCGCTCGTCGTGCTCGAGCCACGGCTCGCCGAGCTGGCGGAACTCGTCCTTGAACCAGCCGCTGACGACGTTGACGGCGACGCGCCCGCCCGACAGGTGATCTGCGGTCGCGATCCACTTGGCCAGGACGCCGGGCTGCCACAGGCCGGGGTGGACCGCGGCGATGACCTTCAGTCGCTCGGTCGCGAGCAGGAGCGCGAGGCTGAAGCTCGTCGATTCGTGCTGGAACTCCGCGCCGTAGCTCGCGGTGTAGCGCACCTGGCTGAGCGCGTACTCGAAGCCGGCCCGCTCGGCGAGGCGGGCGAGCTTGCGGTTGTAGTCGAAGGACCAGTCCGTGCGCTGCTCGATCGTGCTCGTGACGAGGCCGCCGCTGACGTTGGGCACCCAATACGCGAAGCGCAGGGGGTCGGTGGTCGTGTCGATGGTCATGCGAGAACCTCCAGGGGGTGGTGATCAGAGGTCGGCGGCGTGAGCAGCCCACGGCGGCGCAGGACCGGCATCACGCCCTCGCCGACCCGGTAGGCCTCTTCGAGATGCGGATAGCCGGACAGGATGAACTCGTCGATGCCGCGCTCGTGGTACTCGGCGATCCGGTCGGCGACCTCCTCGTGGCTGCCGACGAGCGCCGTCCCGGCGCCGCCACGAACGAGCCCGACGCCGGCCCAGAGATTCGGCGAGACCTCGAGCGCGTCGGTACGCCCGCCGTGCAGCGCAACCATGCGTCGCTGGCCCTCCGACTGGGAGGCGCGCTGGATCGCCTGAGCGCGCTCGATGGCGGCCGCGTCCAGGCCGGCGAGCAGCCGCTCGGCCTCGCTCCATGCCTCGCCGGAGGTCTCGCGGGCGATGACGTGCAAGCGGATGCCGAACCGCATCTCGCGCCCGGCCGCGTCGGCGCGCTCGCGCACGCCGTCGATCTTGGCGGCCACCGCGTCGGGCGGCTCGCCCCAGGTCAGGTAGACGTCCGCGTAGCGCGCGGCGACGTCGAGCGCGGGCGCGGACGAACCGCCGAGGTAGACATCCGGCCACGCCGCGGCGGGCACGATCTGCGCGCCGCGGACGTCGATGTGCTCGCCGGCGAAGTCGACGGGATCGCCGCGCCACGACGCACGCAGGATGTGCAGGAACTCGCCGGCGCGGGCGTAGCGGGCCCGCTTGCCGGCATGGTCGCCGTAGCGGCGCTGCTCGATGTCGTCGCCGCCTGTCACGACGTTCAGCAGCAGCCGCCCGCCCGAGAGACGCTGGTACGTGGCCGCCATCTGCCCGACGAGCGTCGGCGACACGAGCCCCGGGCGAACGGCGACGAGGAACCGCAGCCGCTCCGTGACTTGCGTCAGCGCGGCGGTCAACACCCATGCGTCGTCGCACCACGAGCTCGTCGGCGTGAGCGCGCCGGCGAAGCCGAGCTGCTCGGCGGAGCGGGCGATCTGTCCGATGTAGCCGATGTCGGGCGCGCGTTCGGCACCCCCCTCGACAACGCGGCTGCCGTACGAGCCGACCGCGTTGCCGAGGCTGAGGTCCGAGCGCGAGTCCCCGTTGGTCGGAAGGAACCAGTGCAGG